>CADBPN010000087.1 GCA_902796585.1 uncultured bacterium | reverse complement strand
ATGAATATCGCTTTCAGGACCATTTTTTAAAATAGCATCAATCTCATTTGTACTACCTTGAGTAATGCTTGTTGTCGCAGATAAAACATCAGTATCTTTAGTACCAAATTGATCTTGATTTGTCGTAACTTGACTTTGCTCTATAAGTGTATATACAGAATTCCACTTACCTTTTCTTAGGGTAACATCCTGTCCCAACAAATTGTCCAATTCGTAGTCAATGACGTGCGAAAGTCCTTTACCTTTGAACTTATTGCTAATTTCTAATATAATATTTCCATCTGCACTTACATTCATATATATATATAAAGGATTTTATTTATATATAATTTCAACAAAAATGAATTTTGTTACAATTTTAATATTTTATTTTTGTAGGAATTTACGATATTACGATTTGTAACAATTTTTGAAAAAATTTACTAAAAAACGCAAATATTATTTTTTTTGATTTTTGTTAATAGTATGATAGAAGCGAATAGAAAGAAGGAATTGTGTATGAAAAATCTCAATAAACAACTATCAGCTATTGTGTTAAGTACAGTTTTCGCAACTATGTCAATTTCTTTCGCAGCTGAAAATACCGGCTTAGGTGTCGGACTCGGCGGAGCAGAAATTAACAATGCAACAGGCGGATATGCCGGTTTAACCAAAGGGTTGGATAGCGCAACTTTAAATTTTGACGCTAACTCTCATGTTAACTGGAATACTTTAAACTTAAACAGTAATGAAACTTTAAACTTTAATGCTGTTAACGGTGCTAATAATTTAACAATTTTAAACACTGTTAATAATGGCATGTCAAATTTATACGGTACGATAAACGCAAATAGCGGTATCGGTAAATTAATCATTTCAAACCCGAACGGTGTCTTGTTTGATGGTGCTCATTTTACAACAGCGGGTGATTTGATGATTACAACTCAAGATATGTCAAATCTTAGTATTGATGATTTGTCAAAAGCAAAATATACAAAATTATACGATGATAACGGAAAACTTATCCCTGTAAAAATTACAGGTAATTCCGTATTTAATATAGGCGGAGATTACACAATAATGGCGCCTCAAGTAAACGCAGCTAATTCAACAATTACAGCAAATACTTTAAAATTAGTAACAGCAAACGGACAAGATTATTTAGCTCTTAATGCAGCGGCTCCGAAGGCTAATACAAGTGCAACTACATTACGTGCAATGAACATAGACGGTGATGTTGTTATAACGAATGAAGTCGGTGCAACTCAAATTGCTGAAGGCGGCACAATTAACGGTAATTTGACAACAAAAACCGGCGGCTGGGCATGGTTCAATTACGATGATAAAGGAAATACTCTTGTTGTAAACGGCGATGCTGACATGACTGCAGCTGACGAATATATGTTTTTAAGAAATGCAGAAGTTAACGGCAATCTAAAAATGAAAAATAGCGGCGGTTTCTTGGATTTGGGTAATGCTAAAGTTAAAGGTAACGCAGACTTAACAACTACAGGCATGCCGGAACAAGGTAAATATCATCATTTTGTTCACGTAATCGGTGATACTGAAATCGGCGGAGATTTAAATATAGAATCTTCTCAAAATATTCACATCGGCGGTTATGATTACGATGCAGAAAGACTGGCTGTAGGTAATTTAAAAGTTAACGGTGACTTAAATGCTCATTCCACAAACGGTCATATAACGACCACAATTAATACTCAAGCGAAAAAAATAAACTATAAATCAGATAATTATAATATTTTAACAGACGGAAAAGCAGTCTTGACTGCTGATGAATATCAATTCGCAGCAAACGGTTATATTGGCGGTTTAAAAGATTCAAGTACTCAAAAAGTTGATCAACAAGTTGTATATGTAATGGAAAATTATGTACACATACCTTCCGATATAAAAACACATGATTATTTGAAAATTGCAGGCGGTAATGTATCGAAAATTGATACACCAAACAATGCAAAAGTTTATATCGCATCAAACGGTGATATGAAACTTACAGGTGCTAATTCCGGTGATATTAACCTTACTGCATACAGACACAGAATCGATATTGAAGGCGATGATGTCCATGCAAAAAATATCAATGTAGGTCCGGAAACAGATTACTTAAAAGTAGAATTTCCGAACAGAGATTATACTTTGAACTATACAAATATTCGTGATGAAAAAGTTGTTACAATCAATAAGAATGATGAAATAACTTATGATATAACAGACGGAGAAGGCGGAAATAACAGACCTACTCTTGTTCCGGCTGAAAAAACAACTTACTTGATAGGACCGGATAAACCGATTGATCCTGTTCCGTCACAACCAGATCCTCCGACACCTGGTCCTAATCCGAATCCTCAACCGGTACCAACAACACCTACTCCGGATGGTACGGAACCTGCAAAGAACTTAATGACTCAATGGGTTCCTGAGGATGTAACTAAAGCTCCGGTAAATACACCTGTTGCATTTGCTGCAGACTTGGATGAAGACGAAATAGACAAAGCTGTTCGTAAAAATGTAGACGGTTCTGTAACAGTTGTAAGAGCGTTTCCGATGATGAACTAAATAAAATATAAAAAATAAAATAAAAAGAGGTTTAAACATTGTTTAAACCTCTTTTTATATGTTTTTATAATGTTTAATATCTAATGACGGTTTTAACAAAATAGAAATACCGTCAATTCTGTAGTTTTTATATTGATTGTGTTCTTGAATATATAAAAAAATTCCTTGTTTTATATGTTGATATTTAGTTTTTGTTATTGCTTCTATTGGTTGTCCGCAAAAATCTGTTTTGCGTGTTTTTACCTCGACAAAAACAAGTGTATTTTTATCCAGTGCTATAATATCAATTTCGCAAAATTTTGAAAATCTGACATTTCTGTCCAGTATTTTATAACCTTGTTTTTCAAGGTATTTTGCAGCTATATCTTCTCCGTTTTTTCCTATTGAAATGTTACTCATATTTTATAAATTTAATTTAACAATTTTTATAAACAAAAATCAAGTTCAAAAGTATAAACTGTTATATTGTGTATGGACATAACCCATATTTTGTTATACGATTTTTTAGTAATATGTATGGTTTTAGGGAGCATTATTATGAGACTGTATAATTCATATAATAAACGGGTTGAAGAATTTGTGCCAATGGAAGAGAATAAAGTCAAAATGTATGTATGCGGGCCGACTGTATACGATAATGCACATTTAGGTCATGCCAGATGTTACATAACATGGGATGTGTTATACAGATATTTGAAATTTAAAGGATATGATGTTACTTATTGCCGAAATGTAACGGATGTAGATGATAAAATTTTGAAAAAATCGGAAAAAGAGGGCAAAACGCCTGAGGAAGTGTCAAAATTTTGGTATAATAAATTTTCCGAAAGTATGAAAGCATTAAATAATTTGTCACCGGATATTGAACCGTTTGCAACTAAAACACTGGGCGAAATGATATCTATGAATAAGGATCTTATAGAAAAAGGTTATGCGTATGAGTCTAACGGCGATGTTTATTTTAGAGTTAAAAAATTTGCAAAGTATGGTTCCTTATCAGGACAGCCTATTGACCAATTAGAAAGCGGAGCAAGAATTGAGGTTGGAGAACAAAAAGAAGACCCACTTGACTTTGCGCTATGGAAAAAAGATGAAAAATTTGGGTATAAATCCCCATGGGGAGTTGGGCGTCCCGGATGGCATATAGAATGTTCAGCAATGAGCAGAAAATACTTAGGTAAAACTATAGATATTCATGCCGGTGGTGCGGATTTGATATTTCCTCATCATGAAAATGAAATCGCTCAGTCAGAGTGTGCAAACGGGTGTAAATTTGTAAATTATTGGCTTCACAACGGATTTGTCACAATAAATAAAGAAAAAATGTCAAAGTCTTTGGGAAATTTTTTAACGATCGATGATTTGCTGAAAAATTATGACTCTAATACAATAAGATTCTTTATTCTTACAAACCATTACCGCATGCCTGTAGAATTTTCTGATGAAGCTTTACAAGCTGCTTCAAATGGAATAAAAAGAGTTATGAATGTTAAACGAACTCCGATAAATGATTCTATAGATATAACAGAATTTGCGGAGTATAAAGAATTTGTCGAAGCAATGGACGATGATTTAAATACATCAAGAGCGCTTGCAGTTCTGTTTGATTTGACTAATAAAGCAAATAAGGGAATTGATTATGCATATACTCTTCTTTATAAACTTGCTTCAACATTAGGTTTTACCTTTGAAAAGGCGAAACTTACAGAAGAAGAATTAGGAGTAAAATTAGAAACTATAAGTAATGAGCTTGGAGAAAAATTTTCTTCAATGGAAGAAATTATAGAACGAAGAAGAGAAGCAAGAACCCAAAAGAACTGGGAAGTTGCCGATAAAATAAGAATTGCGCTTGATAAAGAAGGTATTATTCTAAAAGACTCCAAGGAAGGTACAATCTGGGAACTTAAAGGATAAATTTTTAAGCACAACGGTGCAAAGGGGTAAATTTAGTTGAAAATTGAAAATGGAAGATGGAAAATCAAGTATAAATTAGCTATGTTGCTTTTTGCAGCAATTTTTTGCTTTATTATACCGGTATTTGCTAATACTGATTATAATATTGTAAGAGTTGGTATTACTGATAATAATTTTCAAAATGTATTAAAAAAAGAGATTGCGGTATACGGTACATCTGAGTGTGAAATTTGCGATAAAGCAACAAAAAAGGTAATAGTTCAGGTTCCGGCGAATACTGATATATATGTTTACAATAGTTCAACAGGACTTGATGTAGTCTTTAACGGAAATGGTTACAAACTAAGGGATACTGTTATTATTTGTCCTCAAGGTGTTTTAGGTGTAAGAGGCCTTTTAAGGAAAGGCGCTCCGGCTTTATATCATGGTGCATTTGAGATTGTTCAAAATGATTCAAGAAGCGGGTTTTATCTTGTAAATATAGTTGAGATACAAGAATATTTGAAAGGTGTAGTTCCTAATGAAATGCCGGTACGATTCGGACTGGAGGCACTTAAAGCACAAGCAGTTGCCGCAAGAAATTACGTACTAACCCCAAGAACTCAAGCTTATAAAGAATTTCAAGTTGTAGATAGTGTGGCAAGTCAGGTTTACTTTGGCGCAAATACCGAAGATGACCTTGCTACAAGAGCTGTTATGGAAACTGACGGTATAGTTGCGTTGTATAATAATGAATTAATATTGGCTTTATACAGTTCAACTGCAGGCGGATATACAGAAAGTTATTCAAATGCATTTTCTGACCCAAACACAAAAGCTTTTCCGTCCCAAGATAAACCTTTTTTAAGAGCAGTCCCTGATAAATCTGATTTTAAGCCCTTGGATGAAGAAGAAAAAGCAAAAGAGTTCTATGAGAATAAAATTCCATCGTTTGATGTTGATTCACCGTATTATAGATGGTCAAAAGAGTGGGGTAATAAGGAGCTTGAAGAAGTTCTGACTAAAACACTTGAAACTCAATCAAAAACAGGCTTTGTACAGCCGGAATTTAAAAAAGGCGATGAAATAGGAAAAATAAAAGACATAAAAGTTATGTATCGCGGAAAATCCGGGAAAGCAATTAGAGTTGAGATTCTAACTTCAAAAGGTTGTTATAAAATATCAAAAGAACTGGTAATAAGGCGTGTGTTCCAAAAGGATGGGGTTTCGCTTCCGAGTGCAAATGTTGTATTTGAGAAAACTCTGGATAACTATGGTAATGTAAAAACCATAACTGCATACGGTGGTGGTTTTGGGCATGGAGTAGGAATGAGTCAATTTGGAGCCGGATATATGTCTACAAAACTTCATCAGCCGTATTACAATATTCTAAGGCACTATTATTCCGGAATAAATCTCGGAACGATGCCTATAAATATTGGCGGAGAAGAAGTAAAACAAACATTTTGGGCACCTATAGGCAGAGCGCATATTGTTGTTACAGATAACACTGCTCCAAGAATTGCAGTTATGATAAACGGTAAAAATCACGAATTTCCTATCTATAAAACAGTTTTTCAAAAAGAGTATAAGATAGATATATCCAGATTTATAGAAGATGGTGAAAATACTATTGTATTTTATCCGCCGGCTTTAGGAAGAAGTGCAAAAGTATATGTAGAATTGGTAGAAAAATATGCAGACGCAAACGAAGATGATTAAAGATGAAACTCCCGGAGTATTAAAAGCTGCATGGCTTATCGCACTTGTGACTATTGCAAGCAAACTAATCGGTTTTGTTCGAGATATGGTGGTTGCAAACTTTTACGGAGCAACTTTGGTATCTGATGCTTATTTTTATGCTCTTCAAATTCCGTCACTTGCTATTATTATATTAGGAGGTGTAGGAGGTCCTTTTCACAGTGCGGCAGTAGCTGTTTTTTCAAAACTTATAAAAGCAGACGATAAGCCGGAAGAGGTAGTAAACAGATTGTATAATACATTCTTAACAACGGCATTTTTGTTTTTCGCTCTCTGTGCAATATTAGGATTTATATTTGCCGATAAAATAATGGGGTTGATTATATCGGCAGGTTCTCCGGAACTTGTTGCTTTAGCATCAGCTCATTTTAAAATAATGTCTCCGATTATTTTAATAGGAGGTATTATAGGAATTTTTTACGGACTGCTAATTGTGCACAAACAATACATACTTCCTAATTTATCGCCTATGATACTAAGTCTTGTTGTAATAGCTGTTATTTCTGTTGTTAACAATGATAAATCCGGTTATGCTCTTGCTCTTGCCACAACGCTTGGTGCTATATGCCAGATATTAATACAATTTCCGAAATTAAGACAAATCGGATATCGAATTAAGCCTAATTTTGATATAAAAAATAATCCTCAATTTAAAAATATTTGTGAACTTCTTTTTCCTGCGATATTGAGTTCTACAGTCGGGCAAATAAGTATTTACATAGATATGTTTTTTGCTTCAACTCTTATTACCGGAGCTTGGACATCAGTTGTTTTTGCAAACAGGATTTTTCAATTTCCTGTAGGAATCTTAGTTACAGCATTTCTTGTACCTTTGTTTCCGATATTTTCGAGACTTGCCGGTGAAGGAAATATTGATTCAATAAAGACTTATTTTAATAAAGGTGTTGGAGTTTTGTTTTTTGCTGCAATTCCAATGATTATATTGATTTTGTTACTGGCTCAAGACGGAATTTCTCTGGTATTCGAAAGAGGTGCATTTAACCAGAATGCTGTTATAATGGTCTCTGAAGCATTATGTTTTTTGTCTTTTTCAATAATACCCTATGTATTCAGAGATTCAATAACAAGAGTTTATTATGCATTTAATGACTCCAAAACACCGTTTATGGTTGCAATGTTTTCAATTGGATTAAAAGCATTCTTAAACTGGATGCTCATTTTAAAACTAAATATGGGAATAGCAGGAATTACTCTTTCAACATCTTTTATAACATTATTTAATGCAACTTTTTTGGGACTATTTATTTATAAAAAAATACGTTTGGATTATAAAACATTATTCCTAAATTTTGCTAAAATGTGTTTTGCCGGCATATTAACTTATGTTTTAGGATATTTTATTTGTGTTTACTTTAATAATGTGATACTTCCTAAGTATATTTTTGAAACAGTAAAAATTATAGTGGTAATGACTTTTTCTCTGTCCTTATATGTGAGTTTGAATGTGTTATTAAAAATGGATTACGCAAAAGAACTTGTTAATAGGTTAAGACGTTAAAAGAGCGTTTCTTGTTATATATAAAAAGAACAGAATAAAAGATTGAAAAATTTATAATTCAGTTTATAATTTTCTGTGTACAAAAATCCTAAAACATGATATGATATTCACAGAGTAGTAGATAATACATTTTTGAAATATATGCGATAGATAAGATTATTATTTTAAATATTTAATAGTGTTTCGGGTAGGTTATATGTGCCCGTGTCTCGTATATATATAAAAAATAGAAAGAGAAAAGGTGCCAGATGAATGGATTACTTTACGTGGCAATTTTAGTAGCTATCGTACTGATTGCTGTAATTGCTGTGCAGAGGGTTAAGTACAAAGATCTTGTCTCTCAAACAGAGCAAGCAAAAAAAGATTTACAAGAAAAAGAGTCAATTATTCAGAAAGAGGCTCTAATCAAAGCAAAAGAATCATTACAAACAGAACGAGAACAATTGAATGCTGATGAGAGAGAGCGTAGGAGAGAATTTGCTCAAATAGAATCAAAATTGAATAAAAGAGAAGATGTTTTAGAAAATAAGATTCAAGAACTTACAGACAAAGAAGTCGAGCTTGATAAAATGAAAGACAGGCTCATAGAAAAAGAAGATTATCTTGCAGAAGTAGTTGAAAAGCAAACAGCTGAATTAGAAAGAATTTCCGGTATGTCTGCAGAAGACGCTAAAAAGATGCTTTTAGAACAATTAAAAAGTGATTTAGCTCAAGAACAAATGCAATTAATAAGAGAAAATGAAGCGAAAATAAGAGAAGATGCGCTTGAAAAATCAAAGGAAATTTTAACAACAACAATGCAGAGATGTATGATGGAACAGGTTGTAGAATCAACCGTTTCTGTTGTATCTCTTCCTAATGACGAAATGAAAGGAAGAATTATCGGACGAGAAGGTCGTAATATAAGAACACTTGAAACATTAACTGGTGTAGATTTGATTATTGATGATACTCCTGAAGCTGTTGTTCTTTCTTCTTTTGATCCTGTAAGAAGAGAAATTGCAAAAATTGCCTTGGAAAAATTAATACAAGACGGGCGAATTCACCCTGTCAGAATAGAAGAAACGGTTGAAAAATCAAGAGAAGAAGTAGAAAAGAAAATTATGAAAGAGGGTGAAAATGCAGCTCTTGATATGGGTATAATGGGACTCAATAAAGAACTTATCAAGAATTTGGGACGACTTTATTACAGAACAAGTTACGGTCAAAATGTTCTTAAGCATTCTCTTGAAGTAGGTCATATTGCAGGCATGCTTGCGGCTGAATTAGGAGCAAATGTTTATGTTGCAAAACGTGCCGGTCTTCTTCATGATATAGGAAAGGCTGTTGACCAAACTCAGGAAGGTACTCATATTCAACTGGGTGTTGAACTGGCTTCAAGGTATGGTGAAAAACAAGAAATTATTCATGCAATAGAAGCGCATCACGATGATGTAACAGCAAACACTATAGAAGCTGTTTTGGTAAAACTTGCAGATGCCATTTCTGCAGGTCGACCCGGAGCAAGACGTGACACATTAGAAATTTATATCAAACGTTTGCAGAAAATTGAAGAAATTGTAAACAGTTATGAAGGTATAAAACAATCATTTGCAGTACAGGCAGGAAGAGAAGTTCGAGTTATTGTTCAATCAGAAATGTTTGATGATTTGGCATCTCAAAAACTTGCAAGAGATATTGCAAAGAAAATAGAAGATGAACTTGATTACCCGGGACAAATAAAAGTCACTGTAGTAAGAGAGTTTAGAACAACTGAAATAGCAAAGTAGGAGAATGAAGTGAACGAGTGAATAGGTGGATAAGTGGATAAGTTCATAAAATTCGCATTCGCTCATAAGTTAAAGTTAATGTAGAACTATTTATATAAAACGAACTTATTAATTTATTTGCGTATTCACTGATTCATCTGTATAATAATGCAAAATACAGACTCAACAATTAAATTATTATTCTTAGGAGACATAACAGGCAGGCAAGGACGCACTGCCGTTAAGTCTTATTTGTATTCGCTTAAAAGGGAATCTGAAAATAACGGTACAGCTTACCCCTTTGTTATTGCAAATATTGAAAATGCGTCACATGGTTTTGGACTAACAAAGAAAAATTATGAAGACCTTTCTTCTTCCGGAATTGATTGTTTTACTTCCGGAAATCATATCTGGGATAAGAAAGATATATATGAATATATCGAAGATTCGCCTAATTTGGTAAGACCAATTAATTATCCTTTAGGAACAAAAGGAAGCGGGTGTAAGGTTTTTGAAGCGAGCGGTCAGAGACTGGCTGTTATAAATGTTCTTGGAAGAGTGTTTATGCCGCCAATTGATTCACCTTGGACAGTTGTTATAAATGAAATAGAAAAATTAAAAGCTGAGAGTGTAGACCACGTAATAATTGATTTTCACGCGGAAGCAACTGCTGAAAAAATATGCTTTGCAAAGTATTTAGCGCATACGTATAATACAGAAAATCACGCTTTAATAAAAGGGTTTTTCGGAACGCACACACACGTGCAAACAGCAGACGAATCAATATATAATGGAATGGGATATATCACAGATGCCGGATTCTGCGGGGCTAAAGACAGTGTTATTGGTATGGAGTTTGAAACTTCTTTAAAACGTCTGTCAACAAGTTTGCCTGAACGTTATGAAATATCAGAGAATCCGCTGGCACAAATTAATGGTGTAGTTATAGAATTTAATTTAAATAAAACTACCCATATAGAAAGAATTAATATTACAATTAATAATAAAGAAAGTGAGGAAACAAATGGGGGCAATCTGGATAGAAGCACGTAAAAATTCCTGTTCACCCGATTTTGAAGGGGGTGTGGAATGAAAGGCGATTTCCATATTCATACATATTATTCGGATGGGGTTTTTTCTCCGGAAAAAATTGTTGATTTGGCAATAGATGCAGGTCTTGAAGTAATTGCATTAACTGACCACGACAACGTTTTATCCTATGAAGTAGCGTTAAATTATATAAAAACAAAGGATAACCCAAATTTTAAGTTAATTCCCGGTATAGAAGTAAACACTTTGTATAAAGATTATGAAGTTCACATATTGGGATATTTTCCTGATGTTACAAAGCCTGATTTTAAAGCATTACTAAAAACACAGCAGCAGGCTCGTATAAAACAGACAAAAGAAATATTAAGGCTTCTTGCAAAAAAAGAAGGTATTAAAATTGCTTTTGATGATGTAAAAGAAATGGTTGCCGAAGGCGGAAGTATAGGACGTCCGCATATAGCAAAAGCGATTACAAATGCAGGAGGTACAAGTAATGTTATGGAAGCGTACAGTAAGTATATACACAGGGATTCTCCCGTCTATGTAGAAAGAAATACTGTGAGCCCTTTTGAAGCGGTGGAAGTAATTTATGATTCCGGAGGAATCCCTGTTATTGCACATCCATACGATATCGATATAGCGGAAAAATTAATTAAAGATTTGATGAGTTGCGGCTTGAGGGGTATTGAAGCTTATCATAGAAAACATTCTCCTGCTATTGTAGAATACTTTTCTTCTATGGCTGAAAATCTTGGATTGATTGTTACGGGAGGTTCTGATTTTCATGCTCCAAATATAATGAACGGGCAAATTATTTTAGGAAAGAACTTTGTTCCGGAATGGATATATGACAAATTAATGGAAGAAAAAAGAAATATTGATATGGCATAGAACAAAGACTTGTTTTTATTGAGAGAGGACATTATGAAAACAAATATAAAAAAAGGGTTTACAATTGTAGAAGTCTCTATTTTGTTTGTTATATTTTTGATAGTGGCATTATTGGTTATTCCGTTGTCATTAGATGATACGATACAAACAAATAGTTTATCAAGGTGGAGAAATGTTCAGACAGACTTTGCTAATATGTCATACGCGATAGATACACAAAGAGATAATAAAGATTTTAACTATAATGATGTCTTTATGTCTGTAATGAAGGATCAATCAAAAACCGTTATTTCGCCATATAAAATTACATTTAAAAACGGTACTTTTCCAAGCAGGACATACAGATTTCAAGATTATAACTTAACATATACTAATGCTGTATTCGCTTATAAATTATTTCCGGAATCGGAAGACGGAATTTTGGGAATTATTATGTATGACGTAAACGGTCAAAAAGGTCCTAATGTATGGGGCAGAGATGTTTTTGGATATAATGTGTATGAAGATAAATTTGAACCGTTTTGTAAAAACGATTCACAATCAATACAGGAACAAGATTGTTCCAAAAGCGGTACGGGATTGTGCTGTTCAAGCTACTATTTGTCAGGAGGACGTGTAGAGTGATACAAAAAAACATTTGTGTTTTTGCATCATCATCAAATAATTTAGAACCAAATTTCTATAAAGATGCACAAGAATTAGGTGAATTAATAGGGAAAAATGGCTATAATATCGTATACGGCGGAAGTCGTTTAGGCTTGATGTATTCTTGTGCTGCAGCAGTAAAGGCAAACGGCGGAAAAATTATTGGTGTTATGCCTGAAAAATTAAGTAATTTGGGATGCTCTAATCCTGACGATTGCGATGAATTTATACTTACTCAAGGAATGCGTGAGCGTAAGGCAAAAATGGATGAGATTTCTTCTTCGGTAATAGCGCTTCCGGGTGGTTTTGGAACTTTAGAAGAAATATCTGAAATGATTGTACAAAAGCAGTTAGGTTATAATAACAAACCGATTATATTATTGAATACGAATGGATTTTATAATAATTTAATATCTTTTTTTGATGATATTATTCAAAATAACTTTGCAAAAAGTGGTACGGAAAATTTGTATTACATTGCACAAAATCCATTTGATGCTATACAATATATATTATCTTATGATGTACAAAAAGTAGCCTTTAGCGGTAAATTTTAGAATTATTTATATTGGAGTTGATTAATGAAAAAGATTTTTAGTTTTGTTTCTGTTTTTATTTTTTTCTTGCAAATGAGCGTGTACGGAAGTACAAATATTGCTGATAGAAAAGGTATGGTTATAAAAAATAGTTTATTTTCTGTAACTATGCCGGAAGAGTTTAAAAGAACATATAATGTAAAAAAAGAAAGTGATAAAATTTCTATTTACCATAAAGAATCTAAAAAAGCAGGATTTGGTGGTTTTGCTTTTGGTATAAAAGCTTATGAGAGTCCGGTTGATCATGCTACACTTCCAGGCAGCAGAAAAATAGGAGAGTTATCCGACAAAAACGGTATATTGTACGATGTTGTGTTGAAGCAGCCTACAGATGTTCAATATGATTATATAAAAACACCTCAGCCGCCTAAATCTTTTAAACAACTTTATGATTACGGTGAAGATGCGGATATAAAAGGTATTAAAGGTTCGGTGTATTATAAGAACCAAGGAATGAAGGGTGATGATTTATACAGAAGAGTTCTTCAAAAACATTTAACGGCAATAAATGAAAAGTGGGATTCCGAAAAACTTGAAAAAGAAAATATGAGTTACATGTATAATGTAATATCTAAAACAGACAAAAATCCTTTAAAAAAAATAGGATATACTTATTATGACGTTAATGCAGATGGTATTGAAGAGCTTTTTATTGGTGAAATTTCTGATGGTAACTGGAAAGGTATTATTTACGATATTTATACTATGGTAAACAGAAACCCTAAGCATGTAACAAGCGGAGGTGCTCGTAACAGATATTACGTATGTGATGGTACTTTTATTTGCAACGAATATTCTTCCGGTGCAAATGAAAGCGGTGTAAGAGTTTATAATTTAGTTGAAAATTCAACTAAGTTATTCCCGCAGGTTAATTTTAAATATGATGGATATGAAAATTCTGAAAAACCATGGTTTATTTCTTATTCTGATAATAAATGGGAAAATGTAACCGAACAAAAATATAATGAACGAAAAAAGGTCTTTGAAAAGTATGAACGATTTGATTACATTCCTTTTAAAAATATAACTGCTAATAAAACTCTTACGGATAAATATGATTCTAATAAAGATTATTTTGATTATTCTGTTGTACTTGCAGAATATCCGAATGATTACTATTATACAACTGTAAAAATAAATAAATCAAAGGAAAGAATTTTGATTGTTACGGATAAAATTACAAATAATAAAAATTCTAACAGAGGTTTGTTCTATTATATTGCCAAAAATGGTTTTGTGTACCCTCTCGGCTGTTTAGAAAGTTCAACGCCGTTTTTGCAATCAAAAAATTATTTGTACCTAAATAATGGACATGAATACATTAGATTCTATATGTCAGATAAAAATTTGGAGATTATAAAGTTAGACACAGATAGGATTGAAGACGGTGCTGTAGGTATATTATTTGAACCTATTAAAAGTGCAGAAAAATTTGCCGGCGAATTTGGTTCTCCTGCGGGTGATGATATTAAAAAAGTGACAATGGATGGTTTTTATTTTGAATATCATAAATCTCAATATAAAAAGACTTATATAAAAAAACTTATGCAGGAATGTATAAATGATGGCGTAAAAACACAAGTTCAGATGTATTGCTGTATGGTAAAAAAACTGCATCAGCAGTAATTTGGTCTACTCTGCGCAAAATTGTCCTGAACCATTGTTAAGCGGGTCTTTATCTTGTCCTTTAGTGTAATATTCTTTTATCATATTTAACTCAGGTTGTGAACAAAAGTTATTGCGGCCAAAATTAGCATTTTCAAAGCATTCTTTTGTTACACCTTTTTGTTGTAATGTTCTTGGAAAGCAATCTTGTGTGAAAACCGGTTCAATAATATTGTCTGCTTTTCTTTGAAATCTCCGGAACGTTATGCATAAAAATATTGTAAGTAATAAAATAATAATTATTGATAAAAATTTTTTCATTAATTTTCCTTATAAGTTAATCTTAAACATTTTAATATGCATAACAATATTGTACTATAATAAAGAAAAAAAGTTTTATCTGGAAAATAGATGAGGTTGTATATTGTGGAACAATGTAGTGAATCAAAAAATTTAATAGGTTTAAAAAATTATGCGCATATTGGGGATGCTATATGGGAGGTTTTTGTCCGAGAATATGTTATATATAAAACCTCCAATTCGAAAATTATGCATAAAATGACTACAGATCGAGTTAATGCGACGTTTCAAATGGAGATGTTGGAATTTATTGATAAAGAATTAACGGAAGAAGAACATGAATT
>CADBPN010000086.1 GCA_902796585.1 uncultured bacterium | reverse complement strand
TTGCCTTATAACGTTTGTAATTCTAAACTCTGTATTTACTCCCTTTTCTTCTGCGTAAACAAATTCCACACCGTCTTTGAACATAGCTAGTAATTCAGCAACATTCTCAATCATTGGGATAGTCAAATCTTGGTTAATAATATCTAATTCTTTAGATGTTTGAGCACTTGCCCCCTTATCAACCAATGAAAGCTCTGTTGCCGTTCTTTTTGTATCTGTAACGTTTCCGTACATAAAATTGGATACACTTGTTAAATCACTTATCTTTTGGTCTGACAAGTTCATTAAATCCGCTATTCCTTCGCCTGATAAATTAACAGCTTGCGGCATCATACCGTTAAAATCTGATTTAACCTTGATAATCTTACCCGGAGCAAGTTCGACGGAACCGTCTTTATTTGTATTATCATCATCAAATAATGATTCATCCGCAAAGGATGGCGGGTTAGCTCTAAGTTTCTGTAAGTCCGCTGCTACGTTGATTAACCTCTCTTGCTCACGTGCCAAATTAAGCGCGCATTTAAGAGGTGAAATCCCACGCTTAGTCAACGGGTCTCTTTCTAATGCGCAACAGATAAACGGATTAATAAATAACGGGTTTTCTTCAAATCTGATTAAGTATTTCCCCGCTAATACTTCTGCAACGTAGTTTTTATAAATCTTTCCTTTTATCTTAAAATCACCGTGACAATAAAGAATTGAAACTTGCCCGCCGTATTCATTCATATTTCTTAGCTCTTCAAGTTCTTTTTTGTCACCATCAACCGGTTTTGTATTTTCCAATATGTCTAACGCTTCCTGCGGTATTTTATATGCCTTATTAGCTTTTATATTCTCCATTGTGTCAAAACGTTTGTATATTTTCCATAAACTGTTCCAACTCTTTTTATCACCTTCTTTGAACTTTGTATGGTCGAATACAAACATAAACGGAGAAACCGCTTCAACTCTAGCGTTCTCATAGTAAGGAATTGTAACATCCCGCATTGATTCTTGTGTTGTAAATCCGCTCCCTGTTAAGTTCCTTGCAATATTCATTAACACAAAGCCAATATCTTTTCTTTGTCTTTTAACTACTTTTTTTCTGACTTCCCAATCGGTTTTAAATATCATTTCGCCTATGTCGAAAAGGTCATCTGCAACTTTATCATATTGCCTTTGTATTTCCATTTTGGTTAAACTGTCAACAATAGAAGCTTTTTGATACTTAGCGGTTTTTTCTGTTTCTTCATTTGTTCCCTTAACATCAAACATCTGACCCGCATTAGACCACATTTCGCGCCATAACATAGCTTTTCTTGTACGCTTCACGTTGTATAAAGAATTAAGCCTTATATCTGATTTCCACTCTAAGCCTTCTTTTTGTGATTTATGCGGTTGATTGAGATAAACTTCTGTCATTATCTCTTTAGCAATTGAAATTTGACTTTCTCTATCGTCGTTCCATTTCTCGAATTTCCCTGCTATTTTAGTTGCAAGCTTTTCTCTATCCTCTTCCGCTAAGTCTTTTAAATCCTCTATTACTTCGTTAACGATTTCCATATTTTTACTCCATAAATACTAGTACTTACTAGAATTATGAGCGTTTATAAATCGGGCATTATTCCATACGTATGCGGAAATAATACTCTGTAAGATAACTCATAGCATCAAACGGATGCTCTAAAAACTTTAGCGTATAGTCGCTTTTTAGCTGTGTATAAGTTGGAACATCCACAATATCTGTACCGACTTTGTATTTAAGGTTGTAAATATTGTATAAACACCATTTTAATTTTTTGTCGAAAAATGCTCTCCGTTCTCCTTTTGAATTACAAATCATAGCATTAAATGCGGCTATTCTGATTTTAATTGGTGGATTATATGGTCTTAGATGGAACTTAATTTTATTTTCAGGATAATGAGATTTTAGGGCATTCTTGATTATAATGTAGTTACTTACTTCACTTTGAGTGCTCCTGTTATCCCCGGAAGCATCACCGTTTATTATAATATCCCCTTTGTGATTCGGGTATTTTTCAATAACGGCATCTATCGTTCTTTGAGTGCTTGAATTTTCGAGTATAAATTCATCAAAATAAAATACTTTGCCGTTTGTAACGTGTGCGCAAACACAACTCATCGGGTCAACGTTAAAGTCCCAAGTCAAATGTAATGGCAAATCATCAATATAATGTAATTCTTTGATGTTATCTTGATTAAATCCTTTTACTACAAGTCCGCTTGCATAATCCCCAAACTCACCGAGTACGTTAATTTTGTAATATTCTTCGTCAAAACTTTCTTTGAGTGATTCAACATAGTGTTGAGGTAAATAAATGTTATTAGTTGTCGGAGCAATAATAAGTCTGTAGTTATCTTGCTTGTTTTCAACAAACCTTTGCCATATCCACCCTTTGTCTGGTTGCGGGTTAGTGTGCCCAAATAATCTATAGCGGAAATCCTCCCAATCTTTGCCGATATATGTGTTACGTAAACGTCCTAAGAGCTGCTTAAATGAACTATCGGAAATTTGAGAAGCTTCTTCTATTTCTGCCCAATGCAAATTTAATGACTTGTATTTTTCAGGATCATCAAGCGCAGAAAAAAGTATCTCCGAACCATTAGCGAATCGGATAATTTTATCAATCTTATTGTAGGTATAATCGCGCCCTAAAAGAAATCCCATATTATCAAGGTGTTCAAGATAACTAACAAGCGTAGTTTTCCGCACAAGCTCATACTCTTTGGCACCTACTAAGCCTTTAGAGCCTGCGTATTTTGTAGCCAAAAGAATACCAAGCAAAGAACCGCACCAAGTTTTGCCGGAACCGTACCCGCCCTGATAAATAGCAACATCAAGCGGGTTATTGTGCGGAATATTTATAAACTCTCTTTGCGCTGTTAATAAATTGATATCCACTAAATCTTAACTCCGTGTATATGTATTTCAGGCATTTTGATACCGTCAGTGGGGTTTATATCAAAATACCCTCTCATTTTAGCAAGAGTTTCGGCAGCTTTTATTCTGTCTTTAGGTGTAACTTGCTTTCTTGCCATTTCAAGCTCATTATCTATCACCATAGGCACTTCCTCTTTTACTTCTCCACGGATAAGCCTTGTAAGAGCTTCTTGTATCTCTTGCGCATCTGCAATATTTGCGTTTTTGATTTCATCAGATAACTCTTTTAGCCTCGTTATAATCTCGTTATCTTGCATTAACTTATAAGCGTTATTATCAATCGTTTCATCCTTCATATTTTCGCAATTGTATGCTTTTTTATAAGCTTGTCTTTGATTTCCAAGCTTAGCCATTTCTTGACAAAACTTCTCTTTTTTAGGTGTTAGCATTAAACCTCCTTTCTTAACTTTCTTAGCAACTTAATATGTGCTTTTACTCTATCTTTTATACTCATAGTCCAAGAATCTTTTATTTCTGCTTGCTGCTCTTCGTAGCAAATTGTTATAAAATCACCTTTTGGCAGTTTTCCGCTCATACGCTTAAACATAATCTCTTTGAATATTAGCTCGTGAATTCTTTGCAGGTTTTTGCATCTGAAAATATGTTTTTCGTCACAATCTCTTTTTTTGTTTTCGTTTTCATCCAGTATGTAACATTTTTCTAATACCTCTTTTTGTTTTTCTCTTAGTGTTTCAAGTGTTCGTTCTTTTCCTTCTTTTGTTTTTAGCCAAGCGTTCATTAGTTCACGAAATTTAAGACGGTCATATTGCCAAATTGAATAGAATTTTTCGTAAGTCGGTATATCATAACGGATTCTTTCGGGGATTTCTTCAATTTTCTTACGTTCGTTCTCAAACTCCTCAAATCCCTCAATTGTTTTTCCTTCTTCATCAACAAATAAACTCATTGTCATTTTTTGCTCTTTCTTCTTTGGTTTTCATTTACCCCTAGTTGCCCACTCTAATCCTAAACTTTTGAAAATCCGACATTTTTGCCGAATATAAAAACTGTCATTATAAAGTTATGATTTGGGAACGTGAAAACAAAGTTACACATAAAATTGATACTTGGTATTCAAGCGATTTAATCGAGATTTTGAAAGAATGCTGCAAGAAAAGAGAATTTTTATCAAGTGAAATGATTATGAAAATTATAAAGGACTATGAACAATGACAGATGTATTTGAAAAAGCTTTAAAATTCGTTCTTAAATGGGAGGGCGGTTATGTTAACAATCCGAACGACAAGGGCGGTGCAACGAATAAGGGAATTACCCAAAACACTTATAACGCTTGGTTACACTCCAAAGGTCAAAATCATAAAGACGTCCGCAATATTACTGACGGTGAAGTCAAAGAAATATATTACAATAATTACTGGTTAAAAGCCGGATGTAATAAAATGTCTGAAAAATTTGCTATACTTGCATTTGATACAGCAGTCAATATGGGAGTAGGAAGAGTAAAAGAATTTATGGAGTATGCAAAATACACATACCCGGATAAATTTTTATTAGCACGTATAAGGAAATACGTAGAATTTGCAAAAGTAGGAAATCAAAAAATATTCTTGCAAGGTTGGTTAAACCGCACAATGGATTTAGAAAATTTCATCAATTCTTAATTGTTCATAACAGATAAATTCTCAATCAATTATCCTCATATTACTATGGGGATTTTTTATTAAAAAAGTGTGTGCGTCCTGTGTGCGTCGAGTATGTTTTTTCATATATTCAGTATTTTATTCAAACTGGCTCAAAGTATTATAAATATTGAATTTTTAATTTTTGCCAATTCCCCAAAAACCCTTAAAAAAGGACTTAAAATCCAATCGGGGTTCACCCTCGGTGCCAGTTCAAGTCTGGCCTGGAGCAATTCTAAAAAAGACTTACTTTAAGTAAGTCTTTTTTATTTATCTTTTCTTAATGATGTACCTACTTGAGTTTTAGTTGTTATATGTGTATCTATTATTTTTTTGTTAGTTGAATATTTTCTGTTTTTATAAGCTTCTTCAAGCATGTTTATTTGAATTTCTTTGTTTTTTATTAATTCTATTGGTGAAACATTGAAATTTCTGCTTTGCAGATACTGAATGCTATCGGTATATTGTTTATAAAGTTCGTCGGCCCTTTTTTTTGTTTTAAATTTAAGTGTTTCAATAACATTTTTTGAAGAATTTTCATCGCCGTATACTATCGAATATATTTGGATATTTTTATTGCTTTTATCATACGGAAATATTGAATCCGAAATAATTCGGTTGTTGTGGCTTTTGGCAATAAAATTAAATGACAGATTTTTTAGGTTATTATAAACACTATATACTTTTAAATCCCAAAATTTAGTTTTTGACAGTCGTTTTGTTATCTTGGATAATTCTGCCTGATCCCGTTCCGGCATTGTGTGTATATGTTCTGCAACAGATTTATCAATAATTAACTTTCTAAAAACGGTACGATTGTTTGTACTGCTATTTATGGCATTAACTTGCATTAAAATTATCTCCTCAAAAATATAAGCCAGGTAAAATGATATAGGGTGTAGCTATTACACTAAACTTTACGTATTTATATTACACAAAAAGAGAAATCTTTGCAACAGATTTCTCTTTTATTATAAGATTTTCACTGTAATTATCTATTCACCTAATGATTGATAGCCGGATTTGTGGGTTTTTAACAAAACTCCTCTTTTAGAAGTTTGAATAAAGTCAATCATCTTTTCGATATACTCATTCATTGGAATTTCGGCTTTTATTTTTTCTATAGCTTGAGATGTATTGTATTCTTCTGATATAAGAAGTTTAAATGCTTCATTTGTAGCAGTTCTTATTTCTTGAGAAACTCCTCTTCTTTTCATTGCGATTACATTCAATCCTCTTGGAACAGGAGGTCTGCCTTCACCTTTAGAGTAAGGAAGTATATCTTGTCGTGAAGCAGAGAAACCGCTTATTATTGCCATATCGCCGATTCTGATATTTTGATGGAAAACACTCATTCCTCCAACGAAAGCTCCGAATCCGACATGAACGTGACCGCCTAAAGTAACTAAATTTGCAAGTATAACTTGATCGGCTAATACACAATTATGAGCGACATGAGCCCCAACCATTAATAAACATTTGTTGCCTATTCTTGTTGTAAAGTCTCCGCATGCAGCGCCTCTATGTATAGTAACATTTTCTTTTATGATTGTATCGTCGCCTATTATAACTTTTGTCGGTTCGCCTTTGTAACCTAAATCTTGCGGTTCAGAACCGATTGTCGAAAAAGGTGATATTGTACATCTTTCACCAATTTCAGAGAATTCGATATATGCGTTAGCGATAATTCTTGTGTCTTTGCCTATTTTAACTCCTTCTCCGATGACAACATTTGGTCCGATTATAACACCTTCGGCAATTTCAGCGGAAGGATGTATAACAGCAGAAGGATGAATGGTATTTTTTTCTAAAAGTGCATTTGTCATTTATTTTCTCCGTTTAAATAGCTTACAGGAAAAGTATATTATAAATTTTTGCATTTCTTTAAAATATTTATATAAACTTAATATGAAATAAAAAAACATGTTCAATTGCATTTGCTGAAAAAAACGTTATAATTATTAGTATGAAAAAGTTTTTAATAACATTAATTTTTCTTTTATCAGTAAATTCATTTACCTTAGCAGAATTAAGAGAGTATGATGAATTTGAAGTTCCGCAGGGTACTCACATTCCTGTAATATCTTTGCAAGAATTTTCGACTGCATATTGCGAAGAGGGCGATGTCGTTAATTTTAAAACGACGAATGATATATACATGTTTAATTCAAATATAATCCCCGCAGGAACAAAGATATCAGGGATTATTGATAAAAAAAACGAACCAATAATAGGTACTCATGCTGCAATGAGAGTTTTTCTTAATAAGATGTATTTAACAGACGGTACGGAAGTTCCTATAAAGGGTTATATATATACCTCAAACAACAATATTATAGGAGGAGGAATCACTCAGCCTGCAGAATATTTAAAAGTCCCTCATTATCAGAGATGGGTGATGTTCAGGACATTTAGTGCAACTCAAGCTGTTCCCGGAGCCAAAAGAAGAATGGGCGAGCATGTTACAATATCTTCCGGTGCTGATTTAATAGTAGTATTATCTGCCCCGATTCACATGACTCACATGGTTACACAATAGTTGTAACCGGCGAAAGAAATCCTAAACGGTAATCTTAAACTATTTATTAATAGGAATAATCAACTTTTGACCAATAGAAAGAGCATTTGGATTTGCCATCTTATTAGCTTCTTGAATAAGAGTTACTTTGTTCATGTCGAAAGAACCATAGAACCTTATTACAATACTTTCTAATGTATCACCCTCTTTTACAGTGTATTCTTCATTCATAACAGCCGGTGCTGTTGTTGTTTTTGCGGAATTGTCCGCAGGAATAAATCTAAACTTTCCGCCTTCGGTTGTAATATTTTTTGTCGGCTGAATAATTGGTTCTTCTTTAGGTGTTGATATATTAATTAAAATACTAACAAATGTTGTAATTAACAGTGTTATAATAACACCGCAAATAAAACCTGTAACAAAATAAACTTGAGGAGCTTTTTCGTTGCGCTGTTGTTTTACTCCAAAAGACTGCCAAAGAGCATCCAATTCTCTTGACTTGCTTTGATTTCTGTAAAAATCTTCGTCCTGATGTTCTCTGTTATAACGGTTCAAAGCTTCCATCATTTGAACTTTTTCTTTTGTAATGTTTGATCTTCTTAGAGTTGTACTTTTCATATCTCCTCACAAATTTTGCAGTATACCACCCTGCTTTATATCATGAATTTATCATAAAAGTATTCATTGTAGCAAATTTGTAACAAGTTTTTATTAAGAAATGTTAATAAGATTAATATATTTAAAATAAATAAATAGTATTAAGAATTGTAAACAAGCTTAAATATAATGATTATAGGGATTATAACCGAATTAATAAAGTGTGGAAATTAAAATTAATACAAAAACTTGACTTTAAATTCTTATGTGTCATAATAATATTACGAACTAAATAAGTGTAGTCGAAACACTAAATAGCAAAAATAAAACCCCAATTTATCATATAAACTCCTAGATAATAAACACTAAAAAAGACCATTAGGATGCAGAAAACAAACCCACTCGAATCACACACCGGGTGGTTTTTTTTACCGGTTAATTTAATCTCAAAAATGCTTCTATTTTAGCTTTAACGGAACTTGTAGCATAATCATCAATGTCTATATAAAGTCCGTTGTATTTGTCTGCTAAGTATTTAGCCAGCTGCGTTTTAGAGCAAAATGCTTGTGCATAAAAAACCGTAGGAACATTTGGATTGACGTACATTTCCAAATCTAAGTCCGCAGGAACTCCTGCTTCCACGCATCTTGTCCAGCCGTATACGTGTGTTGTATTCGGAAATAAATCAAGAATACTCAAATCATTGGGCGGAACACCCCAGAAACCGGGAGTAAAGTTTTTGTCGGAAGACGTATTATTTTCTTTATTAGGTACGATTGCTGTTTCCAGATTATAGTTATCTTTTTTTTTCGGGTTTATAATGCAGTCAGTGACAAGAGTTATCTTATCTTTTAGCGGCAATTTGCTTCTGCTGATTTTTATTTCTTTTCGGTTATTAATATCTTCAAAAATTGTTTGAATTACACTAAATCCCATGTCCATGAGAATTTTTGATGCAAACCAACCGGAATCGCATTTGTCTTTTCCTATTGGAGCAATTATTAAATCCGGTTTTATAAACATCGTATTGTCAATGATATTTCTAATTATTTTGCAATAGGATTCCGGCAGTATATTTGTTTTAGGATTGTTAAAATCAATATCCAAATCTATCCATTCAGCGTTCGGGTATTTTGATTTAAATTCTTTAATTTTATTAGGCTCCGGATAACCCCAGAAACCAATTTTATTTATGTTGTTCATACATAATATAATATCAAAAAAATGGTCTGAAATTTGAAATTTAAATATTGAACATGGTATAATTTTATAAAGGTTATGAGTTATATTATTAAAGGAGTGTATATGAGCGAAATAGAAATCAGAAATGTTGACGGGATTGATGTAGTGAGATATCAGCCGGAAGGTGTTTGCAGTAAATTAATGCAAATAAAAATAAAAGACAATATTATTACTGATTTTGAAACTGTAGGCGGTTGCAGCGGTAACCTTAGAGGTATTGGCAGCTTGGTAAAAGGTATGAATATTAATGAAGTCATAACGAGACTTCAAGGACTTCCTTGCGGAAGCAGACCGACAAGTTGTCCGGATCAGTTATCCAAAGCTCT
>CADBPN010000085.1 GCA_902796585.1 uncultured bacterium | reverse complement strand
GCAATATTTCCGGAAATAGCAGTAATTTTATTTTGAATTTCTCTTTGTGTTTCTTCTGCTTCTGCATTGATTTGTTGAGCTTTTTTCTCTTGTTCGGTAACTTCTCTTTTTGCTTCTTGTGCTTCTCTGTTACCAATTTTGCCTGCAATTGACATCAATTCGCTTAAAAGTTTTTGGAAACCTTTAGCTTTTTCTTCATCGTTGCCGCTTGCAATTTCTTCAACACCTTCTCCTGCAGTCCAAACAGAATTTACATAACCCTTTTCTTGCTCAGTAAGACCCCAGGAGCCTGCATCAAAACTATAATTCTTGATTTGGCCTAAAACATTTTTTAAATCGTTTAGTGAAGCTCCGGTTGTCATCTTACGCTATTCTTCCTATAATACCATCTTACATATATATAAAGTATAGAAAAATTGTGTAATTTCAGGCTTTTTTTTATTTGTTACATTTCTTAACAAATATGACAATATTTGTATTTTAAAAAAAAAGTAGCAAAATTTTTATTTTTGTTTTTTGATGTTATTAAAAGGCTATTTAAAGGAATAAAAATGATTAATAAAATTGATACAATACGCACAGTCGCAAATAATTTAAAATCACATCTTATTATGGAAGGTAAAACAAAAATAAAGAAACCGGGTGTGATTATACCGGGGGCTGTAACTGCCATAGGTACAGTTTTTACATTAGAGACTAAAGATAACAATGCCTTATTAATTGTGCAAAAAGATGACAATGAAATACAGAGAACCAATTTTAGTTACAATGAAACTCCGGAAGGATACGAACTTGTTTCTGCAAAAAGTTCCTACTTGTATGATAACAAAGATAATAAAGAAATTCGAGAAAATCGTTATGTAATTGAACCTGAAAGAGAACACAGCTTTGAACGTTCTGTTAATTATGCAAACGCTCCCATAAAAGAAGATACTAATGCTTATATAGATAAAATCAATTCTTCTATGGCGCAGACTGCAGGATATAAATCAGGAAAAACAGTTTATGACAGCGAAGAAAGTCATACATACGGCAAAAAGTCATTACAAAGAGACCTTCCGGCATTATTAAAATTTTTAGATGTAATTGCACCTGATTCAGAATTTACTCTAAAAATGAAAGATAAACTTAAAAAGGATAATAAAACATCTTTATTTGCATTTGAAGCAAATAATATTGCCAACGGAAATGAGATTGTCAGAGGTTTTATGTCTTCTGACGGCGATTCTGTCAGTTACCATATTGATACCGAAAATATGACCATTATTGGTGAACAAGGTCCAAATAAAAACTTTTCAAAAGCATACTTAAAACCTGAAAAAACAGAAGCAGATACAAAAGTAACGAAAGAACCTGTAAAAAAAGAAAAAATAAATAAAAAAACAGACAAAACTTATACAAAAAATTCATCAAAAAAAGAAGTAAAAAATAATAGTGAACATTCAAAAACAAAAGAAGTTGTACAAAATAATAAGAAAGCAAAAATCCAAACAATTATACCAGTAGAGCCGGGTATTAATCATGTTTATTCTCCGGAATACTACATAAATAATATTTATTCTATATCAACGAACAAGAAGCTCAGCGAAAGACAAAAAATAAAAGCTTATGCAGAAATATTAGCAGATGCTTATAAAGATGGTTATGATAAACCTGAATTAGGGAATTTTTTATTTACAAACAGACTCTTTAATTCCAATTTCAATCATATAGTCGCTTTAATAGAAGGAAGTATTGATTTGGCAGAAAGAAAAGGCGATAAATTAGAACCTGTCAAAACTTTAGATATTAAAATAAACGAATTACAAAATATTGAAATTAATACCGAGGACGAGGAGCTTGAAGTTTGCATTCGAAACATAATTGATGAAATCAAAAAAATAAAAGACAGTAATGTTAAAGAAATCTATGTGGAAAAAGCTTTAAATATATTACAAAATAATTCTAAAGCCGAGTTATTATCATTTATAAAAGAAACCGGTCAAATCAACGATGACTTTAAACTGCACTACGAAGTTTATGAAGAATCTGTTCTTAATAAAAAAATAAAAATTCTCAATCAACAAATTGAAAAAATGATTAATAATATATCTGATACAAATTATCATGATAAAAGAGACGAATTTTTGTCAAAATTGTATATTACAAAAGATTTAAATGAATTAGTACAATTAAAAAAAGAAGTACGGAATTTTTTGCAAGAACAAGCTTCTTCGCCGGAAGTTAAAATAATACCTGAGAACGAGCCGCTTCCCAAACTATCTATACAAGATTTGTCCGGAGCTAATCAAAAAATTGTAAAAAAATTATTAAACTGTAAAACTCCGAGAAATATGACTTTGTCATTTAACGAAGTAAGGAATTTACTCTTAGATATTGGATTTGAAGAAACTAATGTAAATGGTACTCACTACAAATTTCTTGCCCCATCAGAAATTATACTTAATGGAAGAAAGCAATCATTTATAACTGTTGCATATCAGGGGACAAAAGAGACCAATCCCGGACAAATATCTGACTTGATTAGTGTTTGTAAGCAATATTATGATATTTAGTTAATATTGAAGTCTGAATCTATGCATGTTATAAGTAAGATATAGGGATTTGTTTTGTGAAAATATATCAAGTACTGCCAATTAATAATAGATACCAGAATCAAAATATCGGTTTTAAGTCAAAGGATAGTAAGATATCAAAAGCTATGCTATCAGATTTGCGTGTATTTAGCCATCATATCTATGAATATAAAAAAGGTATAAGAAATCTTATTTTAACGACAGAAAAGGCTGAATACAAAGATCATATCAAACAAAGATTAGAAAAAGAAAATATTTCATACAAAATAGATGAAATTGTTGGTCAAAAGATTAACGTATATTTTGGGGAACAAGAATGTATTGATGTGGTAAAATCCTTTGATTCTAAATTATCTAATCTAACAGCCGAGCAAGATTTTATCCTTGGAATAATGCTTGGATATGACAGATTAAAACAGTGTATTCGATATAATAAAATTAAGTCCGGAAAAATAAAACTCGGCAAACACCCTGAAGAATAGAGATAAACAAGCAATTGGTTTGAAATAAAAAAAAGAATCTCTAAACTGATAAACAGTACGTTAGTTTATTTTCTTTAAATACAGTTCCTCAAATAATACTGCAACCAAAGCCGCAAGTGCAGGTGCAAAAATAACACCCATAAAACCTATATATTCTGCAGTGATAAATAGAAATAGAAATATCACTATTGGATGTACATTCATTACTTTACTGAATATATATGGTCTTACTGCATTATTTTCAATAAACTGAGCCAATGCAAAAACAGCAATTACAGATATTACAGCGGTGGTACCGGATTCATATACTGTAACTAAACATATAATCAATGCTAAAGCAGGACCTACAATTGGAATTATATCAAGAATTCCTGAAAGAACTGACAGCAAAAGAGCATACGGAACTTTTAATATTAAAAGTCCGGCAAACATAACAACACCAACGCAAAAAGAAGCTGCAATTAATGCTATCAAGTATCCTCCCATTTTCGCAGATATTATATGACCAACCTCTTTTGCCCTTTTTCTTATATTACTCGGGAATGCTTTTAAACAATAATTTTCTATATTAATTTTATCTGATACTAAATTGAAAATAATAATCATAGAAACAACCAGATATACCAATGCTTTACTAATGCCTGTTCCTATATTTACTGCTTGAGATAATAAATCCGAAGATGACATTGATATTTGTTCCATAAAATTATCAGCATTGTCTGCAAAAAAATTGAAGTGTTGAAATAAAGGCAAGCTAAATATATATTCGTCAAAATTATCAATGTATTTAGGAAGTTTATTCATTAATATACTTACTTGTTCAATCGATAAAATGCAAATCGGAATAAATATTGCTAATATCAAAATTAATATCCCTGCGGTTATAATATTAGCAGCAACTCTTCTTGGCAATTTTGCAGATAATTTATCTACAAGCGGGTTTATAGAGCAAGCTATTACGTATGATGCAAAAAACATTAATTAAATTAATGCTCGCATTAAATATTCCTTTTAAAGAAGTCTTTGGGCACAAATTATCGGGTATGGAATTTACCTTTAATCCTAAACAAACCATTAAAATCGGTAATGATAACCCATTAAGACAATTCTTATCTGCTCAAGGCTACAATAAAGATGAAATAAAAGATATAATCAAGTACACAGAGTTCGTGAAGTATAGTAGGAAATAGTATTTTAAGCTTAAATTAATAACCCTGCCGAGAGTTAATACAATTCTTTGGCAGGGTTAATTATAATTCGATTTTATTCATGCAAAACAATATTTTCTCCATGCAAAAAAATGTTTTTTTCCATCTTATAAGTGGACACAGGATGGACATGAAGGAAAATTAAAAAGCCTTGAAAACTAAATGTTTCAAGGCTTTTAATATGGTGGAGG
>CADBPN010000084.1 GCA_902796585.1 uncultured bacterium | reverse complement strand
TACGTCAGAACTTTCAATATCTTGTTGTTCATAAGTTACACCACCAATTTTAATATTAGACATGTTGTTTTCAATCATAATTCTATACTCCTTTAATTTCATGTGTGTTTATTTACTTTAATATCTTTTTGCAAGCTTACATGTATATAAAAACATTTTGCATTAAAAAATTGCGCAATTATTACAATATGTTTACAAAACTTAACAAAATATATATTAATTATAAATAGTATTTTATACGATATTTATGATTTATAATATATGTTACCGTTTTGTATATATTAAAAATAATAACATAGAAAATAACTTTCTATAAGGTTAATCTATTGTTATGAAAATAATTGAGGAAAAATGCAGACGAACAACAAGACACATTGCAGATAAAATACTCGGACTAAGACGAGCCAGTAAAATGACACAAGAAGAATTTGCAGAGAAAGTTGGTGTTGACAGAAGAACAATTGCAAGAGCAGAGGATGGCAAACATCGTCCATCTCCTGAAACAATTGAGATGATTGCTTTTTCCTTTAATATTCCTATATCGTATTTCTATGATTCTTCTAATTTTAAAACAGATGTGAGTAAAACATCGCTCATTTTTCAAATAAATTCGCATTTAAACGTACTATCGAAATCTAATTTACAAAAAGTCAAAGATTTTATTGAAATTATTTTAAACTAATCAATTCTGTAATTAATTTTTATAGATATACTATTTTGTTATATGATATAATTATCGAAGAATTAAATCAAACAGTCTTGTGAAACCAAGCAATATAAAACAGAAAACAATGGTTTTAGTGTGCGCTACAAAGCACCTAAAAGGAGGATAAATGAAAGTTTTAGTTACAGATAAGATAAACGAATCAGCAGGAAAGATTATCGAGCCGGCTGCGGAAGTCGATTTTCTGCCTACTATGAGTGAAGAAGAATTAATTAAAATTATTCCGAATTATGATGCTTTGATGGTAAGAAGCCAGACAAAAGTTACTGCGAAAATTATAGAAGCGGGAGTAAATCTTAAAATAATAGGTCGTGCGGGGGTTGGTGTAGATAACATTGATTTGGAAGCCGCAACTCAAAAAGGTATTATTGTTGTAAATTCTCCGGACGGCAATACTATGGCGGCAAGTGAGCATACAATAGCACTTATGCTTTCTTTAGCAAGAAATATTGCACCGGCAGCGACTTCTACAAAAGAAGGCAAATGGGACAGGAGTAAATTCACAGGAACGGAATTATACAAAAAAACTTTGGGTATAATCGGTTTTGGTAAAATAGGAACACACGTCGGAGAAGTTGCACTTGCTCTCGGCATGAAAGTTCTTGTATATGATCCGTTTACTTCAAAGGAAGTTGTTGAGAAATTCGGCGGCGAATATATAGAAAACCTTGATAATTTCTGGGCAAGACCGGATTTTATAACTGTTCACGTACCGAAAACCAAAGATACGGTTAATATGATTAACAAAGAAACAATTTCCAAAATGAAACAAGGGGTAAGGCTTATTAATTGTGCTCGCGGCGGAATTATAAATGAAACAGATTTAAAAGAAGCCATTGAAAGCGGTTATGTAGCAGGTGCGGCAATTGATGTATACGAAAATGAACCTAATATACAAGAATGCCCGCTTATAAACTGCACAGGAAAAATTGTTTTAACTCCTCACCTTGGCGCAAGTACGACAGAAGCACAAATGAATGTTGCAATTGACGTTGCAGAACAAATAAAAACTGTATTATCCGGTGGTTCCGCTTCATCTGCAGTTAATATACCATCATTAAGACCGGACAAATTAGAACCTGTAAAAGATTACATGCAAATTGCTGAAAATGCCGGAGAACTGGCCGTTCAATTATCAACAGGAGCTGTTAAAATTATTGAAATTACTGCAGACGGAAACTTGGCGGACTTAGATATACAACCGTTAGAAGTTGCTGTTCTTAAAGGTATTTTGTCGTCAAGATTGGAGGGCGTTAATTATGTTAACGCTCCGGTTATAGCGAAAAAACGCGGAATAGATATAATTTCTTCCACATCAAAAGCTAAAACAACTTTTGCAGGAAGAATTACGGTAAAACTTACAACTGATAAAGAAACAACAATTGTAGCAGGAGCTCTTGTTACAAAAGATATTCCTCGTATAGTTAAAATTAATGAATATGAAACAAGTATAAGACCGGAAAAACACGTTCTTATAGTTCCGCATACAAATAAACCGTCAATGATTGCTCAAGTTGCAAGAGTAATAGGCGAAAAAGGTATTAATATCGGCTCTATGAACGTTGTTCAAAAGAACGATAAGCACGAAGAGTCAATAATGGTAATTAACATTGATACTATTGTTGACGACGGAACTTTAAAGGCAATTGAGACAATTGATGGTGTTCACAATCCGAAGTATGTAAATTTAACAGTTGGTTAAGTGTAAATTTAAAGAAAAACGACAAAAAGTTAATAAGGCAGACAGCAGGGTGCGTCGTTTGGCGCACCGAAAGGCGGATTATGACAAAACTTGCGGTATTTGATTTTGATTCAACTTTGATGGATGGGGAAACTCTGGAGTTTTTTGCTCGAGAACTCGGTATTGGTGAAAAAGTCAAAGCGATAACAGATAAAGCAATGAGAGGAGAGTTGGATTTTTTTGAGAGTCTGACTGAACGAGTTTCTTTCTTAAAAGGTCTTTCGATTCAAAAAGTAGATGAGATATGCCACAGTTTACCACTTATGAACGGTGCGGAAGAAGTTGTTAAAGGTTTGCAGAAAAAAGGATACAAAGTTGTATGTTTCTCAGGCGGGTTCAGAAATGCTACAGCTTATTTCGGCGATAAATTAGGATTAAACGGAGAATTTGCAAACATTCTTCATGTTAAAGAAGGACTTTTGACAGGGCAAGTCGGCGGAGAGATGATGTTCAATGACAGTAAAGGACAAATGCTTTTGCGTCTTCAAAAACTTTTAAATATTTCTCCCGATAATACGATGGCAGTTGGTGATGGCGCAAATGATTTAAGTATGTTCAAATTTGCATCAAAAAGAGTTGCTTTCTGCGCAAAGCCTATTCTTAAAGAGAATGCAAACATTGTAATAGAAGAAAAAGATTTAAGTCTTATTCTTAATTATGCAGAATAATTTTTTCAAGCTCGGAAACAGCATGTTCAATCGTATCATTTATAATAATATGGTTGAAATATTTGGAATTATCTATTTCAAGTTTTATAGAAGCAAGTCTTTTTTGAATAGCTTCCTCTGTTTCTGTGTGTCGTCCGCGCAGTCTTGATTCCAGTTCTTCGAGAGAAGGAGGTGCAATGAAGATTAACTCAGATTCCGGAATTAATTTCTTAACATTTAATGCTCCTTTTGTATCAATCTCTAATATCATGTTATCGCCGTTTTGTACACTTTTTGCAATAAATTCTTTCTTTGTTCCGTAATAATTACCGGAAAATTCTGCCCATTCAATAAATTCATTATTATCAATGCAGGTTTCAAATTCATCTTTTGTTAAGAAGAAGTAATTTATTCCGTCAATTTCACCCTCTCTCGGCGCTCTTGTAGTGCATGAAACAGAGAGCTTAAACTCAGGGTGTTTTTCCAAAAATGATTTTATTACGGTTCCTTTTCCGACTCCGGAGGAACCGGATATTACAATAAGTTTACTCATTATCATCTGCCTCTGTATCTTCTTCTGACAAATTTGCATGCACCATGGTTTCATATTTGAAACCGCTGCTTGTATATTTACTTAAATCAACATCATCATAACTTGATTTTTCAGAGATATCTGTATTCTCTGATTCCGATTCAGGTTCCGATAATCCGGTTTCTTCTGTGATAATACTTTCTTCCGGTTCTGCGATATTTTCGTCTGAATTATTTTCAATAATAACGGAATCCTCACAATTATCTTCATTATTGCTTGGTAATAATTCTGAATAGCCGGTGTATAATTTTGCAATTTCAGGTATATCAAAAGGTTCTGTTTCCGCTTCAATATAGCACATTTTGTTCATTATTTGTGTTACTTTTAACGCTTTTTCAAAATCATCTGTCGTACCGGCTTTAATCGACCATACATCACCGTCAAAAGAGCGAACAAACTTTGCATAATTCATGTTAGGAATATTACATGATTCAGATTCTAAATCTCCATAAAGATATCTGTTCAAAGAAAATCCCTTATTATTTATTACAACTATTATAGGCTTCGAATTTATTTTAAAATACGTGCCTATTTCCAAAGCTGAAGCTTGATGTGAACCGTCTCCGGTAATAACAATTACTCTGGCGCCCGATTTTGCCGCACAAACTCCAATTCCTGCAGAAGTTGCCCAGCCTTTTATGTTTGATGAAATATTCGATATAATTTCTACTCCGGCAGGAAGTTTCATTTGAAATGCTCCAAACGGAATAATTCCGTTATCTATTACAAGAATATCATTTTCTCTTATAAAACCTTGTAACTTGGTAAATATAGCATCAATGCTCAATTTTTCATCTTCTGAAAATTTATCTCTATATCCGATATTTGATTTTTCGATGTTTATACTTGATGGTTCTATTTGTTTTGTAATTTCTGAAAGAACATCCGCCATTTTTATGTTATCAAATTTTTGATTATCAACATAAGTATAAGTGCCGTATATTGCAATATGACTATTAATATTAAATGGCAAGCTTTCTCCGAAAGAATTTATGCTTCCGTATAAAGCTCCGACAGAAATAAGGCAATCACTGTCTTCCACGTATTTTTGTACAATCGGATTCTTGAATTTGGAAAAATATCCGCCGAGGTATTTTTCATATTCCATATCAATTATATTTGTACCCATCAAAAAATTTGTAACCGGAATTTGTGATTTAGAAACAAACTCTTGATATTCTAGTTTTGCATCAAAAGCTTTTATTAAACCGTCTCCGATTATTACCGGATTTTTGGAATTATTTATTTTATTTATAATTTTACTTACGGCATGCAGAAGATTTTTTTTGTCACTTTCCCATTCATTATCGGAATACTCATCTGAAATTTCTGCATTTGCAATTTCTTCCGGAATGCCGATATAAACAGGTTTTCTTTCTCTGACTAATGTTTTGAACAATTTATCTATTTCAGATTTTGAGTTAGATTTTGAAAGAATTGTGCAGCCTGAAGTTATGTTCTTATAAAATTTTATTAAATCCGAATGATTATAATTAGGTTCACTTATTTTATCATTTTCGTTTGATGAAGGAAGTTCTGAAATGTACACAACCGGAATATTTTCACTATAGCATGCTGATATTGTGCTTAGAAAATTTAATTCTGATATTCCGTATTTGAAAATGGCGGAAGCGAACCCTCTTATCTTTGCATATCCGGAAGCTGCGTTTCCTGCGTCAAATTCGTTTAAACATTGAATGAAGTTTATATTCGTTTTATTTTTTATACAGTTTACAAAGTTTAATTTATTTTGTCCGGAAACTCCGAAAAAATCATTAACTCCAAGTTCTTCTAATTTTTTAATGATATATTCAGCAGTATTCATACTCAGCCCTCATTTGACTTTATATCATATTATCAAACGCAAATTTGCTTTGCAAGAATAAAATAAATTACATGTTAAGTTTAAAACTGGAAGCATAATTTTACGGGTTAGATGCGGCAAGGCAGATAATATCAGTGAAACCGGCTTTTTTGAAAGTGTTAATCATTTCTTCAAAAGTTGAACCCGTTGTACATATATCATCAATTATTAAAATGGTTTTTCCTCTGTCGTTTTCTTTGTTTACTTCAAATGCGGCAGACAAATTTTCCATTCTTTCTTTTCGGTTAAGTTTGTATTGTGGTTTTGTATCTTTAATTCTGCGTATAAGATTGAAATTTGGAATATTTCCCGATAATTTGCAGAATTCTTCGGCTGCAAGCTCCATGTGATTATATTTTCTTTTATGGATTCTGTTTTTGTGTAAAGGAACAGGAACGACTTGAAAGTCATTGTTTAAGCCAAGTTTAACAAAATAATCATACATGAATTTAGCAAGATAATACGCAAGTTCTTTTTGACGGTGATATTTTAGCCCTCGTATAAGTTTTTGAAGGTTCTTTTCGTATAATCCGCAGCAATATATATCAACTCCGTTAATAATTCTGTTCACTGTAAAGTCATTGAATATAAGTTTATCAAAGCATTCCGGACACATTTTAAGTGAAGATTTCGACTTACCGCAAAAATAACATTTTTTTCGGTATATTAAGTCCAATAATAAATTAAAAAATGCTTTCATAATTTATCCTGCAAAATAAATTCCTATTAACGCAAATATGATTAATGCAATATTGTAGTGCAAAAAGGTTGGTATGCAGGTATCAAAAATATGACTGTGCTGTCCGTCCGCATTAAGTCCGGAAGTCGGTCCCAATGTCGTATCTGAAGCCGGAGAACCTGCATCTCCTAACGCAGCCGCAGCCGCAATTAAAATAACTATCTGGCCGGGATTAAATCCCATCTTTGAACATACCGGAACAAATAAAACCGCAATTATAGGTATTGTACCAAAGGAGGTGCCGATTCCGATAGTTATGAATAATCCGAGAATCAGTATAATAAAAGATGTCAAAATTATATTTGAAGGAAGCACACCTAAAACAGAATTTACCAGTATTTCTATTGAACCTGTTTGTTTTAATACAGATGCAAAGCCGGCTGCAACAAGCATTACAAAGGCAACATATCCCATTAAATATATACCTTCGTTCATCATGTGATCCATTTTATTTTTTGGGATAACTCTGCATGAAAATATAATACCCAAACCGACAAGAGCTCCCAAAGGAAGTGATTGGGTTAGAAGTTGAACAACAAAAGTTGCTATTGCGGAAATAATTACCACCCAATGAATAGGTTTAAATTCAGCCTGCTCTTTATATGCATTAAGTACGGGAATGTCTTTGTATTCTCTGGGCTTTCTGTATGTGATGCACAGCGCTGTGATAAGTCCTGCAAACATTCCTAATCCCAGTATCAGTGTTGACTTCCATACATCACTTCTTAGTATATTTACGCCGTTTTGAACCATGTTGTCAGCTATTAAATTTTGGAAAATAAGTCCAAAGCCAACCGGAATGGCTATATAAGGCATTTTTAAACCAAAGGCCAGAGTACACGCTACAGCGCGTCTATCCAATTTTATTTTATTCATAATGCTTAACAGCGGTGGTATGAGTATCGGAATAAATGCAATATGTATCGGAATGATATTTTGTGATGCCATGGATATAATACAAAGAATTCCAAGCAATACCCATTTTTTATCCTTAACTATTTTTGTTATTCCGGAGGAAATAATATCTGTAAATCCGGAGTGTGCCATTGTAGCGGCAAACGTGCCCAAAAGAATGTAACTTAAGGCAGTTTCGGAGTTTCCGCCCATGCCTGATATAAAAACGTCCATAACGTTTTTTATATTCATGCCTGCCATTAAACCTGCAGCAATAGTTGAAATTATTATTGCAAGAAGTACATTAACTTTTTTTACACACAAAATACACAATAATACAACTGAAACTAATACCGGATTTGTTAATAAAGAAACCAATAAGTCAAAAGACATTATCCCTGTCCCTGTACTTCTTCTATTTGAAGAAGATTAATAACTTTTAAAGCAATTTCTTTTTGGACATCTATGGGTAAAGATTTTAAATATTCAAACGATTCTGCCATTTTTTGGTCTGTATCATACCATCTTCTTAAAACGTAAGTAAAAGCATCTGTTAATATATTGTCAGATAAATCTACGCCATGCTCTTTTGATTCTTTTACAATTAACTCGGCACATTTATACTGAGTATCTATGTTTGCGTTCCTCATTAGGCTGACGGCAAGACTAACTGTAGGATCAATATCATACCAACGTTTGTACATTTCTTTATCCTCTATATTTTTATAGTATTAAATTTTATCAACAATGTCAATGAACAAAGAAAAATATTTAACCTCAAATTTTTATAGAATTTTTTTTAGTCAATAGGGGAAATAAGGGAATAGGGTGTTTTAAGAGAATAAACAAGCAAGCCTCCATAATCAGGGAGTTTGCAGGCATTAGTAGTAGGTTGGGTGCAACCCAACAATAGCCTATTTTTTAATCCGAACATAGTGGAGAATTGAAAGTGAAAAGTGGAAAACGTAAAATTATTTTGTTTTCATTAACATTTGTAACAAATAGTGGAAATTAAAAATTTTATTTCGTAGAATATTAATTGGGAAGAAAAGAGGGGATTTATACACTATGATAGCAAACTCTAATAATAAAATACTTTTACCTAACGATGTTAGAAAATTATTAAATGTTGATAACAGAGAAATTATAGAATTATGCAAAAAAACATCAGTAACCCCAAAGAAAGACCGCAGAGGTCAAGTATACTTCTCAATAGATGAAGTTAAGAAATTAAGGAATGCGAAAAGCGCATTGACTGGAAGGAAAATGGAAACTAGAGAAAAAACTACGACTACGTTGCCCGCTATGACTAAGCCGAATTCACAAGCTGTCGTAAATGGACTATTGGATACACTCAATCAAATGGAGTCAAATATTACATCTTCTATGACAAAAATTATTGATGAAAAATTAGAAGGCATGGACGATGTGGTTTTAGAACTCGTTCGCTGTAAAACAGAAAACGAAAATCTTAAAAACAAAGTGAATGAATTAAACAAAGAAAACTTTAAGCTAAAAAATATTCTTAACAGTTTTAAACCGCTTATTGCCGGTTTTTACATTAAGAAAGAAGAAGAAAATAACATTATGTTATAAAAATTCTAAGCATATAAAGCTTAAAAATTATGAGGAATTAAAACATGGCAAAAGAATCAGCAACAATCGAAGCTCCGTCAGATGAAAGACAAAAAGCGTTAAAGCTTGCAATAGATAAAATCGAAAAAGATTTTGGTAAAGGTGCGATAATGAAGCTTGGCGACAAGCCGGCAGTGAGTGTTGAAACCATTCCAACCGGTGCACTTGCGCTTGATGTTGCTTTAGGTGTCGGCGGAATTCCAAGAGGACGTATTATAGAAGTTTATGGGCCGGAATCTTCCGGTAAGACAACTTTGGCACAACATATTGTCGCTGAATGTCAGAAAAAAGGCGGAATTGCAGCATTCGTTGATGCTGAACACGCATTAGATCCGGAATATGCAAGAAATTTGGGGGTTAATATTGATGAATTATTAATTTCCCAGCCTGATACAGGTGAACAAGCTCTTGATATTACTGAGGAGTTGGTTCGCTCCGGTGCTGTTGATATTATTGTAGTTGACTCTGTTGCGGCACTTGTTCCGAAAGCTGAAATTGAAGGCTCCATGGAAGATCAGCAAATGGGCTTACAAGCAAGATTAATGTCAAAAGCTTTAAGAAAATTAACCGGTATCATCGGT
>CADBPN010000083.1 GCA_902796585.1 uncultured bacterium | reverse complement strand
TGATAGGAGTAAGTTGGTAAATATGAGAGAACCAAGCAGATTAAGAAAAGCAGAAGAAATAATTGAACTTGCTATGATGTTTCAGAATAGCTTTTGTGGCTTATGCATTGATGATATAAAAGACCATTTTGAGTGTTCAAGACGTTCTGCAGAAAGAATGAAAGCTATCTTATTTGATATGTTCCCTGAAAAGATTGAAGAAGTTGAAACAACAGACAAGAAAAAAAGATGGCGATTCATTAAAGGCACTATGAATACTCTGATAAGCTTTAATGCTGATGATTTTGCCAATTTAGAATATATGAAGAACTTGTCTAATGATGAAAACAGAAAAAAGCAACTTGACGAACTTATTGCAAAAATTAGTGCTTTGACCCCTCAAAAGAATGCAAGAGGGCTAGAAACAGATATTGAAGCAATATTGGAATCAGAGGGATTTGCAGTAAAACAGTATCCGAGAATAAAAACAGACAGTAAAACAATGGAATTATTGCGAAATGCAATGCTCTCATTCAAGAAAATTCAGTTTAATTATGACATAGACAACAAATCAAAAGACATAACACTTAATCCTTACGGAATAATTATTGCTGACAAATACTATCTTGTAGGGTATAACAGCTATGTATCAGATTTAAGACTCTATAAGATAGATAAAATCAGCAATTTGACTATGCTTGATGAATATTTTGAGAAAGATGAAAAATTTTCTTTGACGGAATATTGCAACAATTCTTTCGGAGTATATCAAGAAAAAGCGATAGATATTACATTAGAATTTGATAAATGCGTAAAAGATGATGTTTTAAACTATCATTTTCACCCTACACAAAAGATGAAAGAACTTGAAAATGGTAACATTCAAGTAAAATTCACATCAGGTGGAACTTATGCAATATGCCAAGAACTATTCAAATGGGGAACAAGAGTAAAAATCAAGAAACCTAGCAGTTTTAAGGCATACTATAAGCAATATTTGTCAGATGTGCTGAATAATTTATAAATTTGTTTATTAATTTTACTAGAGGTTACTACGTTAAACGCAGTTAAATTTTCCTGTTCTTTTAATATAAATTATTAAACCAACATAGAAAGTTTCTTCAGATTTATTCTAGATTATCTTTTTTACTACTTCGATTAATAAGAGTATCTTTTAGAATAATCTTGTTGTTTTTCCAATTCTCAGGTGTCATTTTATATAAAACTAAGGTGTTTTTATTTTGTCCTATCAGTAATCTAGGATTATAACACTGTATTTGGTCAAAATCAGATGCTTCAAATTCTAGAATTCTGTATTCATCAATATTTGGAAGTATGTTATTCACACTTTTAATCATATCATTTATATCTATGCCTTTTTCAGTTTGTAAAATACTTATTAATAAAGCCAATAATATTTTTTTATTAGAAGAGTATTTTACTCGCTTTTTTATCGGTTGAAAAGCTTTTTTACACTCTTTGCAGTAATAACGCTGATTACCATTACGCATTCCATGTTTGATAACTTTATGTGGTGATTCTGAAAATGGGCATTTTACAATATTTTGTTCTTTTTCCATAAACATATTATTACATAAACACCCTAAATGCCGATTTGGTTGTTAAATTTTTGTAACAAAATTTTAAAATACGCATAATAAAAATTTTTTAATGTCTAGAAGATAGTAATATCAATGTTTTTCAAAAATTTATAAACTTTTATAAAAGTTAAATCAAAAAGGTATTTGATAATCATCAGATTTTTCTGATGGTTGCATTTTTGAAAATTTCATAGCGATAGAAAGGCTGTAATACCTGTGTACATTGAGATTTTTGGAATTTATAATCTAAAAAATTAAAAAAGATAAAGGAGGCACAGATATGACAACGACAAAGGAGATAGCACCTCATGCTATCGTGGAACAAATCACAATTAAGAATTATCCTATGCTTGAGCCAGATTATTACTTGAAACTAGCTCTTTTTTATGCTGAAAAAGGATTTTTCGTATTTCCTGTAAATCCGAACAAAATCCCTTATCGAGGATTTCATTGGAGCATTAGAGCAAGTAATAAACCTGATGAAGTCAGAAAAATGTGGCAAGAGTACCCTAACGGCAGACCTGCCATATTCTGCAAAGCAAGTGATATCTTAATTATTGATACGGATAACAAACCAGAAAAAGATAAACAAGGATTTAAGGTACTGCAAGAACTGATTAATACATTAGGAGCATTGCCAAAAACAGTACTTGTTTATACACAGTCAAATGGTACTCATATGTATTTTAAACTTCCTAAAAATAGGGAATTTAAAAGAAAAATCGGAAACTGCATAGACATACAAACGAATCATTACTGTATTTGCGGAGGTGTCTATACTGACAAAAGTAGTTACCGATTTGCAAAAGGATACACATTTGAAGATATTAAAGAAATTCCAGAGCTTCCACCCAAATGGGTGGAGTTTTTATCCAAGCCAAAAGAACAAAAGCAGTTTAAAAAAGAATCTGAAAACTCATACAAAACAAAAGTTGTTATTGAAGGCGATTTCAAAAAATTGTATGACAACTGCTTGTTTGTTCAGATGGCAGTAAATGAAGCAAAAAATCTTGATGAAAATTCTTGGTTTAGGTTTGCGATTATACTTTCAAGCCTGTCAAACGGATTTGAAATTTTTGATTATTACAGCAGACCACACCCTGAATATAACGCAGAAAAAACAAAGGCAAAGTTTCTAAATGCTCAAAAGTACAGTATTACTTGCAAAACTATCGCTAATGATTTTCAAGAGTGCAAAAAATGTAAATATAACAAAATATAAGGAGACTAAAAATGAAAAAACAAGAAAAAGCAAATGAAACAGCAGAAGTAACAAATACTTCTACTGTTCAAAAGACTGAAAATGTCAAACATCCAATAGACATTTTAAAGCCATCTTATATGGAAAAAATTAAAGAATTCAAAAAGGAACTTTGTTCGCTACAGTTTAGAAAAGATTTACATATTGAACTTTGTGAAAAATACAAACAACCCGAAAAAAGTTATTTTTTCGTAGATATTTATAATAAAATTTTTGAATTATATTCTGTAGGGGATAGCTTAACATTATCACTAATTGGCAATTTGAATATTATAGATGGCAGAAAAATTATTGAACCTTTTAATGACGACAGTAATACAGAGGACAATGTTTATTGCTCATTAGATTTAATGAGTGAAACAGGACATTTATTCAAAAATGTAGAATTTAAAGGTTTTGACTTATTAGAAGCTAAAGAATTTCAAAAACGTTTATGTAAACTTGACCCAAGTTTAAGGTTAGAAATTAGTAACAAAAATTTCCCTATATTCTTACAAGAAATCGTTATACCGAAATTTAAGAAAAAACTAATTAAGCCTGTTAATTCAGGAGTATTAGAGCCACAAGTATTTTTAGCAGGAAATGCCCTTATAAGTAAAGGAAGATGTACTTTTGCAAATGAGGATGGCATTATTATTATTGACGAAAATACGTCAATTAAAGCTAATGATAAGATATCTATGCCATTACCCCATATTTACGAAAGCAACAGAACGGCACAAGAAATTGCAAAAGAGCTTTTACAAAATCTTTTTGAATGTTGGAGTGATAATATTGTGCTTGCACTAATGCCACTTGGGCACATGATAATGGCTCCATTTTATACATTATTTCTTGTCAAAGGTGTGTCATCTTTACTGCTATGGGGCAAATCAGGGTCAGGAAAGAGTACCATTGTAAAAGTTGGGCTTGCATTATTTGGATTAGGTAAAGATTTTTTAAAGGCAGGTAGCACTACTGTAAGAAGCTTCGAAGATTTAACCTATCAGTTTAACGGAATGAATATTTGTATTGATGATTTAGACCCAGATTTACTATGTTCTAAAAAATTCGTTCAAATTGCAAAAAGTGCATTTGAGGGACAAGCAAGAGGACGTTTAGTTAAGGGACCTGATAATAAATATAGACAAGATAGTAAAAAAGCATTCAGTCAATTAGTATATTCAACAAATAAGCCACTTCCAGATATTGAAGAACTAAGAAATAGAATGAGTGTTTATACAATAATGAAAGGTGCTTTTAATGAGAAGTCTTTTAAGTATTTTGACAAAGATATTGAAAAAAGACAGGAACTTTCATTGATTTTACCCGAATTAATGAAATTTACTCACGAAGATGTTATCAATTTATATCAACATTTCGAACAATACTTTTCCGAACAATTAAGAGATGTTGAACAAAGAATAATTTGCAATTTAGCATATGACTGTACTGGAGCATACCTTTTACAGCAAATTGCAGGGTATGAAATACCTGACTTTAATTTAAAACTTCTTGACTATGCAAGAGACACAATAGAAAGTTATCGTGAAATACCTACTCCTGTTGATGTTTTACTTAATTCCCTACTTGCATTAAAAACAAACGGGATAATATGTGAAGATCATCACTATCGAATATTTACTCAAGACTTTCAGACATTTCTAAGATTTCATAAAGAAACTCTAATATCTACTCATAATAAATATTTTAGTGGTGAACCTGCTAAAAAAATCAAAATGAGTGAATTTAATGCATATTTAAAAAATGATAAAAGATTTGTTCGAAATATAAGTGTTAGATATAAATACTCTGGAGAAGAAAATCAAACATCTGCAGTTCTTAACATTACTAATTGGGATGATGTTGTTGAGTTTGTAAAACCAACGCAAAAAGATTCTTCAGAAGATAAAACTAGTAATAATACGTAATTTTAAGGATATTACACCCCAAGTATAAGCTACGGTTTATCTTGGGGGTAATTTCCACACTTTGTAATTTTGTAATTAGAAAAATTAATTAAATTAAAAAAAGGGAGAAAATAAAATGACAGAACTCATAACATTCAAGGAATTTTGCACACTATTGAAAGCAAAACCAAGCACAGTTAAAACTTGGAGACGGCGTAAGGATTTACCTGAAAAGCTATTCTTCAAAATAGGTGGAACATTATATGTTCGTAAAGACTCATTTGATAGATGGATAAACGAGGAACAGGCTTTCAAGGGGGATTATTATGGCAACATATAAACAGAAGAACAAATGGTATTATCAATTTATGCTCAATGGAGAAAGGAAGCACGGCCTTTGTGCCGGAGCTTCCGATAAAAAAGAAGCTGAACAATTTGAAAATGCAATTAAATTCAGGCTTGCACAACAACAAAATGGTGTTTTACCAAGAGAAGAAAAGAATGTTCCTCTCAAACAACTGATAAACTGCTATAAGCGATATGCTAAAAATAACAAGGGTAGCTATGAAAAAGACTTGTCTAGCTTGAAAATAATTACTCTTTTCTTCGGAGAAAACGCAGTATCACAGCATATTAATCCTCAAAGAATAGAGGATTTTAAAGAATATCTTTTGAATGAACGTAAAGTAAGGAATTCTACAGTAAACAAATATATGTCTGTATTGAGCAAAATGTTCAATTTAGGCATTGATAATGAACTTATCAGTAAAAATCCATTGCATAAAATTCAAAAGCTTCGTGAAGATAATCATAAAATCAGATATTTAACTTTAGAAGAAGAAAAAAGATTATTTACCGAAATTGAACGTGAATATGTTGTTCTTGATAGAGATACACGCAAAAACAAAATCATAAAGCCTTATCTATACTTAAAACCTATTATAATAACAGCTTTACAGACAGGAATGAGAAAAAGTGAGATTTTAAATTTACAATGGCAGAACATAGACTTTAAGCAAGGTTTCATAGAATTACTTAAAACAAAGTCAGGTAAGTCAAGAAAAATACCTATATCAAAATTATTGAAGAAAACGCTTAAGAAAATTAATGTAACATCAAACTATGTGTTCATTAATCCTAAAACAAATCAGCCATATACAGATTTAAAGAAATCGTTTCATTCTATTTTAGACAAAGCTAAAATAACAAATTTTAGATTCCATGATTTACGGCATACTGTAGCAACAAGACTTGTAGAAAAAGGCATTGATTTAACTGTTGTTCAAGAGATTTTAGGTCATTCAAAATTAACTACGACACAACGATATGCACACCCTGTTCCACAAAGAAAACTTGATGCAATTGAAGTTTTAAATTCATATACTAAAAGAGCCTTCTAAATGAAGGCTTTTTTATTGATATAAGTTTTGGTTTCACATTCTTGTGTTTTAGTTTCACATATTTGTTTATAAGTTTTAATTAACTGATTACCCACACATTACACATGAAATTTAAGCATTAAAAAAGAGGGTTTGAAACCCTCTTAAATGGTGGGCGTTAGAAGACTCGAACTTCTGACCCTCTCCTTGTAAGGGAGA
>CADBPN010000082.1 GCA_902796585.1 uncultured bacterium | reverse complement strand
CATTCGCCTGCCCTACATCGAACTTGCCACAGGCAACTTCTCAGTAGGGAACCTGCTACGTCCCGATTTTAGTTATTAAATTTTCAATTTAAACTCTTATTTGGTATACAACCAATCTACTTCAATCGCGAATAATTTTCAACTGCCAAAGAGTCGCGCATTTTGGAAAGTTCATTCATCCACAAATTATACTTGTCATAAAACGGCATTTGTTCTGAATATAAAAGCGCATTATATCTGTTTGAATCATTTTCTAAAATTTCTTCTTTTGCGTTTTTCATTTTGTAATCTTGTGTAAAAATTACTGTTGCCATTGCAGTACAAGCTGTTCCGGCTATTATTAATGCAGCTTTGTTAAAAATTTCAGAATCGATACGCATATTTTTTTACCTTTAATTTTATGCTACTTAAGAAAAGTATATTTCTTGAACTATTCCTATAATTTTATTCAAGAAGTTTTTATATTTTATTCTGTCGGCAGAACCTGATAAAACTATATCAGCTTTTTCTTTGCAAGGTTTTATATGAACTTCTGCTTTTTCATTCGCATTTGCATAAATATGGTCTGCAGAATCCCCTAAGCCGCGCTCATTTGCCCTTATATAGAATCTTTCTTTTTTAATATCTTCATCTATATCTACATAGATTTTAAAATCAAATGCATCTCTGACTTTTTCCGTAAGCGTAAATAAACCTTCCGAAATAATAACTTTGGAAGGCTTTGCAAATGTATAATTGTCATGGCGAATAGCAGTGCCGCTCATGTCATATTTTGGAAGATAAGTAGATTTACCGGAAAGTAATTCTTTAATATGTTTGCTCATCAATTCCAATTCTAATGCTTGAGGGACATCAAGGTCATAATTTTTTGCAAATTCCGCAAAACTTCCTGCCGCTTTTACCATTTCAGAACGATCAAAGTAGTAATCATCAGTGTTTACTCTGGTTATTGCATCTTCTATGTTGAATTCTGTCGCAAATGATTCAATTGTATCAATCAAATCCATTGTAATTGTAGACTTTCCGCTTGCTGTTTCTCCTGCTATACCGATTGAAGCAGGCATTTTTATTTTACCTGATAAATATCCGGCAATTTTCTTTACCACAAAAGGATTATAGCTGACCAAAATCGAACCGGACTGAGCTTTTTCTTGTTCAAAAACTTTTGTTAAATAACGCTCTATCTCATCGTTTAATATGTTGGGTTTTGTGATATTTTGTGATTTAGACGGACTTTTTTGATTTGTGTTGATTATATTTTGTAACATAGTTAAATTTTCTTTCTTCGTTCTATTATACACAAATTAAAACAAAAGAAAATATTTTTTTGTTAGCTGAAATATAAAATTTTACATAAATTTACATGAAAAATTAACACCTCGAAAATATATTTTCGAGGTGTTAATTTTTTTGTTATTTTAAATAAAATTTATTTTTGTCTAAAAACATGACCTTTTCTGTCTTTTTCGATATTTGGAGTATCTATTTCAAATACATAAGCATTATTTGGTGATAAATCAACTTTTAGTTTACCGTTTTCAATTTGGAATTGGCTGACATCACCATAAGAAGGAACCATATTAACAAGCTTCTGATTTTCTTTTAAACCTGGGATGTTAACAATTCCTGTCACATTTCGGTTTGGATTTTTATTTGCAATGACAATTGCGGTTCTTCCATTGTTATGTCTTGCATAAGCTATAATTTGGTCATTTGAATCTTCTTCCTTATCAAGTTCAATGAATGTACTGTGGCGGTTTGCAAACAAGTCAGCATTTTCGGAGCGCATTTTTAAGCATCCTTTCATAACTCTTTCTATATCGGGATAATCTCCGCCGGGTTTTCTTGAAAGGTTGAATATTGCAAGTCTGTACCTATGTTCATTCATAATTTTGTTGTCTACAAGTGATTCCGGATTATATGAGCCGTTATATTTGTAATCATAGTAGTCTCCGGTTTGGAATCCGTCTACAAAATAAGGATTGCACATTGGGATTGTTGACTGTAGTACTGTTGTTAGTTTGCAGAAATTTTCTCCGCCATGAATCATTGAAGAACTGTCATCGTGTGTTAAAAACGAGCCTATAACACTTTTTCCTGCCGGTAATCTGTGAGACATATCAAGATTCGATTTTACGTAATCATTGAATTCTTTAGCTCCTTTCCAATCATGGAAAATATGATATTGACCGTAGTAATCATCAAAACCTGCTCTTAACAAATCTTCAGGTCTGTCATACATCATATTTACTTGCGGAGAAGCACATTCATAAGTGTAACTTTCACCCAGCCAAGCAAACTCAGGGTCTTTTGTATGAGAGTATGTGATTAATTTATCCCAAAATTCGGTTGGTTTCGCCCTTGCAACATCAGCTCTGATTCCGTCAATTCCCAAATCGATACAAGCATCAACATACTGTCTGTGCATTTCATACAATTTCGGGTTAAGAATTCTGTGTGTTTCATCTGCCCAAGGCTCAAACATTCTTATATCTGCCCAACCTTGCGGTGTTTTGTCTTCGCCATGTCTTCCGAATGCCATTAATTCCGGTTCTGCTTCAAATAAATCAACCGATGCGCAGCTTGGTAAATCAAGCATTACTTTTATGTTTCGTTTATGACATTCATCTATAAAAGCTTTAAATTGTTCATCAGGTGTTCTCGGATCGTTTTTTTCTATTAAGATGGGGTCTATAGCTAAATGTCCGTTATCTTCAATGAATTTTTGCGGTGCATATAAAGAACCTGCTGTTCCCATTGCATTTTTCTTTCCTGTCGGGTGAATCGGAAGTATGTGTATTGTGTTAATACCATCTTCTTTTAATTCGTCCAGACGTGAAATTGCGCTTAAAAATGTACCGTTCTTTTCTCCTTCGGCAAAAGTAATTTTATCATCTCCGTTTAAATCTTCGGCGGTAAATGTTCTCGGAACAATTGCAAGCATTACGGATTCATTGTTTTGTATCATTGTACGAAGATTATTTTTATACGGAGTATTTTCTGCAGACTTTGTTTCAATTTTTTTAATAGCGGGTGTATTTATCATAGCAAGATTATCAAGATATTTGTTTGTAACTTGATTATCTTTTACTGCCGGTTTTTCGTTTTGTTTAAACGGTATTGCTTGATATGCGGTATGTCCGGCGAATGTTATGTTTAGTCCTTGATTAATTTTAGTTATTTGTGTCATGGCTCACCTGCTTCTGTATATTTTGTGGGTTTTTAATTTTTCCGAAAGCAAATTGTACAAGGATTGCTCCGCCCAAAACGGCTCCGAATATTGCGGCTGCTTTTCTTATCCACTTTTGAGTTCCGTATTGTCTGTTTGCGGCTTTCTTAATAAAGTCTACAGGACTTTGTGCAACTAAATTAAATTTAGCGGATCTTGTTAATGACTGCGGTGTATAAATATCATTGATGTTATTGCCTAAGTTGTGATTTGGTTTTGTAAAGTCAACACTGTTATTTCCCATAACTTCTCGGAATCTTTTTATATATCCTTGGAAACGTTCCAGTATTTTACCGTTATTTTTGTCGCTTTCCGAAATAGCTTTTGAGGTAGATTCATCTATATTTTCGCTCCAAATCTTATTCATAACATCTTTATAAAATTCAGGACTGTTAACTGTATTGAATTTTACGTAATGTTGTGCGGAATCAGCAGTTAACAATATATCTTTGCCGTTTTTAACAACATCGCCCCAATATCCGGATTCCGAACCTTTTTTAAACGTATCCATTGTATGAATAATGCGGTTAAATGAATTTTTTACACCTTGATATCTGTCCAAAATTCTTGATATTTCAAGATTTTTTGAAGAGCCGACACCTTTAGCGTTTTCTTTTGCATAATCAATCCAGCCTAAGCCTGGTTTAGGACTCGTTGTTCCGTCTAAGAATTTGAAAATATCTTCTCTGTTAACGGCTGTATTAGAAAGTGTTGAAACATCTTCTTTTACAAGCTTATTTATTGTTTCGGAGAATTTTCCGTTTCCTGCATTATTTAATCGTTTTGCAGTATTATTATAGTTATTTTCTATTGAACTGATTAAATCCGCAATATAGGAAGCATCTTGTGAATTTCCATGCAGACTTGTTTCCATTTCGGAAACAACTTTGCTTAATTTAGAAATCGCTTTTTCATATTTAGCTTCATCTTTTACAAGCTCTTCTATTTTTTGTTCCAAAACTTCTTTAGCAAACGTTTCTGATGTCCTGATATTTTTGAGGTCTTTGTATTTAATATCTAAAACTTCGAATAATGTGTTTTCAAATTTATTGTATGATTGTGCCAGAACAGAAGTCTGTGTTTCTTCAAATTTAAAGAGTTTACATTTGTCTAATGCTTTTTCATTATGTTTAAATTCGCCGAGTATTTTTGCGAAATTTGTTACATCTTTGATTTTTTGTTCATCAACTACATGTGCCGGCGATTTCTTAATGTTTATCGAAATTTTTTCTAAAATATCGTTTTTATACGCATTTAAGAAATCTTTTGAAACAGTGTTTTCCTGATTAATTTTTGACTCGAATAAATATTTGAGTTCTTCCCGTATTTGTTTCAATTCATTGTCAGAGATTTCTGTAGTATTTGAACCGGAAATCCTGTTAATAATATTTTGAATTTCTTCTGTTGAAGGTATAAATATTTTTTCCAGAACTTGTTTATTTCGATTAGGAATATTATCTTTTATTGATTCTGCGATGTTTTTAGCGGTTTGTTCATCAATTGAATAACCTGCTTTTGCAGATTTGAAAATATTATTTAAGTCATTTTTTATTCCTTCTGAAAGGTTTGCATCCGTTTCTTCAGAGATAATTTTTATAATGTTATTTAATTCTGCTTGCGGTAATTCTTTGCCTTCATAATTTTTAAGGATTTTTTCTATTCTTGTGCTCAAATCATTTGACTTAATTTCTTCCGGATTTAAGTTCATGTTTTGAGTCGAAGTAAGCATTTTAGAGATTAGAGAATTATATTTTGTGTTACCGGCTTTTTCCATAGCGGGCGGTACGATTTTTTCAAATCCGTAACACATTAATGCCGCCATTACAGGTGTAGCAATACCGGCAGTAAGCATCCACAGCGTGTTATTCTGGATTGCGATTTTTCTCATTTGTTCCTGAATAAGTGCGTCTCTGTTTTTTATATCTCTTGGGATACCCATTCTGTCTCCGATAATATCAAGACTTTCTCCGGGGTATTCTCCTCTGTACATATCAAACGGTATATAATTGGGGTCTTGGAATACAGACTTTTTCCGTCCCTGATCATCTATGTATTCTTTTCCTATGTCATACCCTTGTATGATTCTGGAAGGAGCATTAATTGCAATCTTAGGATAAAGATTCATTGCGGTTAAGAAAGCACCGAGTCCTATGTATTCCATTAAACGGGTTTTAGGGTCAGATGTAAGAGATGCTAAATATCCTGCAATCCCAATACCGGCCATTTTTAAACCGGTATCGTTAAGCCTTCCGATTTGATGATCATTTGCTTTTCCTTCAAATCCGTCTTTTATGGCTTTCATATCGTACATAAAATCTTTAACCCAATACTTGGGAATGGAAGTGACGGTGTCATGTACAAGGTGCCCTTCTGCGGGAAGAGGTTTTGTCAAATCTACCGTAATTATAGGTTTAGAGGCATCCCTGTATGTATTATACGGTTTAGAATTATCAATATTCGGTTGTACAGGATTTATTGCCATTCTATATCACCGTACTTTCTTTGTTTGGATCTATTAAATCTTTATTTTGCAGTTTGCCCATTTGTTTTGCTCTGTATATAACATTAGCGACACTGAGAACTGTGAGTGCAGAGGTAAATATTAACCATGCTTTTCCGGCATGTTTCATGTACCCCTTAGTTCCTTCTTCACCTTTCCAATAGGATTTACAAGCTTTTATGAAGCTTTTGCCGAATGATTTAGTTATATCAACAGAGTTTTTGCCCATATTAGATAATTTTGAACCAATTTTTGATACAAAACTTTCGTTTGCAAGAGGTATGTGTTTTCTTCTGTTAGAAATTGTATTAAAGAAATCGCTCCAAGAATTTTGCAGAGCAAGTCCTACACCGACACCTGCCCAAGCGTATGACGAGAGTGTTTTGGCGGTTTTTGTTGTTGATATTATATTTTGTATAATCGGGGTTGTTTCCGTTACAGGATCATTTAAGTCTTCTCCTAATCCCAGTTTTCGTGCTATTTTGTCATAGTATTGAGTTCCGTAATTCGGGTCTTTTGCAATCAAGTCTTTGCGGAAGAACTCACTGCTGTCATATACTTTTCTTTGTTGATGCTGAGGGAAGATTTCGGCTTGTGCGCCTGATTTTGTCGGAAGCGGATAGTATACGTTTCGGTAGGGCATATCGATATCAACACCTGTTGCCAATGCAACCGGTCTTGTTACCAAATCATTTGAAAGAGTTTTACCGACTCCGTATAAAACAACCCCCAATGCCATTTTCTTGCCTTTATCAGCTGCTAAAATTCTTGATTTAGGATCTAAATGCTTATTAACAAGGTTGAACAATCCCATAAACATTGCGCTTCCTGCAAGATACGGTATTATCCCCATTGATAAGAACTCATAAAAATCTGAGTTTACGTCTCCCTTTAATCCTTTTACGGGGTATTCTGTTAAAGCGCTGACCGTTTTGTCAAATTTTTGACTTATACGAGTGCCGACAGAGTCCGGAAGAATTCTGGATTCTTCGTCGGCTTGCGGTTTTTCGCTTTCGGCATTTTGCCTAAAGTTAATTTTGTTGTCTGACAGACTGATTGATTTAATCATACAAACCCCAATACGGTACCTATATATTTAAAGTTTGAAAATATTTTTTTTTTGCTATTTTTCGACATGGAATTTACATTTTGTAACATATTTTGTAATAAGTAATACTCCACACAGGAATATGTTATCAGGAATATGTTAATAAAACAATGTATACGTTTTACTTTAAGGTATGTTTTGAGTAAAATCGCACTATGAAATTAAGTATAATAACTCTCACATATAATAATTTGGAATATACAAAAAAGTATATTGACAGTTTGTATAAGTATACTGATGATTTTGAACTTATAGTTGTTGATAACGGTTCAACGGACGGAACAAAAGAATACTTAAATTCTTTAACCGGAAATGTAAAAAAGATTTTTAATGATAATAATTTAGGTTTTTCAAAAGGAAACAATCAGGGGCTTGACCTTGCGGAAGGTGAATATATTGCTTTTTTGAATAATGATATTTTGCTCAGTCCGAATTGGTTTGAAGAAGCAGAAAAAATTTTCATACGGGAAAATGCAGCTTTTGTTTCCCCCAGACAAGTTAATCCGCATTTTGATGATGTAAATGAAAATAATTATATTGAATATTGGAATAAAAATAATAAATATGAAAAGGATTTTCAAAAAACATTCGATGATTGTTCTTTTTCTTGTGTTGTGACTAAGTCGAATGTTATAAAACAAATAGGAAACTTCGATGAAAATTATACACCGGCATTTTTTGAAGATAATGATATAAAATACAGAGCAATAGAAAACGGATTTGACATTTATGTTTCTAACAGAGCTTGTTTTTTTCACTATGGTTCTGTTACGTCCGGAAGGCTCAATTTGAATTACAAAAAAAACAGAGATTATTATTTCCAAAAAAACAAATTTGCAGAGTATTTGTCGCTTAATTCCGAAGAAGGTATACGTTTAAAAATACAAACAAGGGATTTTGAAAAATTTCCGCTGAATCTTTTTTATGAAGTATTTAAAATTTGCGGAAAAGTAAAGAGAAGAATTGTTAAAATTATAAAAAAATGAAATTGTTATTTGATTGTACAGAGCTTTCATATTTTCTCGAAAAAAACGGTCACAGAGCCGGAGTATTTTATGTTGCCTTAAATATATTCAGAGAACTAAAAAAGCGGGAGGATATAGAAATAACTTTTGTTTGTAATTTCAAGCGATATTATTTTATGAAAGAAGTAATTGAAAAAATAAGCGAATTTAAAGGTATAAAACTTTTAGAAGAAAAGTCGGTTATTAATAAATTTTGGGGTAAGTTGAATTTTTGGGTGAAAAATTGCCCGAAGAAAATTGTTTATGGAGTTTTAAGTCTATCAAGATATTATGAGAATTTATTCTATATTAAAAGTAAAAAGAATTCAGAACAAATTGGAGATTTTGAATACTACTTTTCACCATTTACTCCGCCATCTGAAGAAATCTTAGAATCAAATTACATCAAAAGATTTATGATGATTCATGATGTTATTCCGATTTTAGAAAATAATAACAAAATTCCCAAAAATCCCAGAGTTTGGTCATACAGACTTTATAATACCATTAACGAAAATGACTTTTATGTAACAAACTCAAATAACACAAGAAGCGATGTTTTAAAGTTTTTCCCCTTTATAAAGGGAGAAAATATAAAAACAACTTATTTAGGTGCGAATGAAATATTCAAACCCAAAGAAGAAAAAAACGGAAAAGAAAAATATATTTTTTCACTATGTACTTTAGGTAAGAGAAAGAATATTATTTTCGGCATAAGAAACTTCTTTAAGTTTATAGAAAAGCATAATATACAAGACTTAAAGCTAATTCTTGCAGGCGGAGTGTGGAATAAGTTTCAAAAAGAATTATCAAAAACAATAGCTGAATTTGACAGTTCAAAAATAGAACTTATAGGATATGTAGAAGAAGAAAATCTTCCCAAATGGTATTCCGGCGCAATGTTCTTTATTTATCCTTCTTTATATGAAGGTTTTGGGCTTCCTGTTTTGGAAGCTATGCAATGTGCTTGCCCTGTAATTACATCAAAGGTTTCTTCTCTTCCGGAAGTAGTCGGAGAAGCAGGAATACAAATTAACCCAAACGATGATGAAGAAATGGTTAAAGCGTATGAAAAAATGTATTTTGATTCTTCATTTAGAGAAGATTGTGCGCAAAAAGGATTAGAAAGAGCAAAACAATTCTCTTGGAAAAAATGTACATCAGAACTTCTTGAGTTTATGAAAGAAAAGAGTGTTTAAAATTTTATAACCGGATTTTTCAAGTTTAATTACAATTTTTCTCATTTCCATTGGACAGTTTTGTAAAACAATAAATCGTATTTTTCTATACAGATTAAATGTTTTATATAAATCGGGTTCCGGATTTTTGTATCGATTAGCGTTTTTCTTTATTAAATCAACCGGATAAGAAGAAACAGATTCAATGGTTTGTTCCCAATCTTTGATTTCTCCAAGAACAAAAATGCCGTTTTTTATTAATGAGGTTTTTATAAATGGGAATTTGTACCATTTAATAAGCCGTTTCCATTTGGAACTCAAACAATTTTCGGTATGAGAGTACCTGTTAATGTATACATCGGGCTTAAAACCGGCATGCGTAAGTGTTTTAGTCAGTCCTATTTCGTAATTTATAATTACATCGCTTTTTGATTGTTCTTGTTTAATATTTTGTATGAATTGCAAAAAAACATTACTTGTAAAAACTGGTTTCTTAAAAAGAATAAAATAACTTTGTATATGCGGATTCCATTCTGCTATATCAAGACCGTTTTCTTTTTTTATTCCGTAGCTGTTTTTGGTAAGCCCCCAAAAGTCGCATTTCTTTTTTGACATTTTATCAAAAACATGTTTCAAAGGATAAAACGGACCGTAACATGAATCATTAACAAAAAGAAGTTCGTCAAATTCTATATTGTTTTCCTTTGCATAAAAAAATCCTTTTTTGTAGGAGCCGAAATCATACTCTCCATGTTTTCGGGCAACAGTTACATCAACAATACCTGCAAGTTTTTGTGTTTCTTCGTTTGATAAATCGCAGTCTGATACAAAAATAATTTTATAACACACATCTCTCAGAGCTTGCAGATAATATAATATATAATCGTCTATAATATTGTCTTTATCCCAATGAGCAAATACACAGAGTCTCTTCATAAGAGTATTCTACCATAAAATACTCCTAATATATGATACTTTAAGTTAATATTATTATTTATAATAATTCTTGAAGAGAGGATTTTGATGGTCATTAGAGTTTTATTATTGTTATTCTCACTTATTATATTAGTGAATTTGTGTATTATAACAGCCGGTTTTATAAGTGGTGAGAATCTTTACAAAAAGTACGGCAAACAAATACTAATAATATTTGGAGTATTTGTTTTATTGGTTTCCGCTATGTATGTAGCACTCGCACTTATAGGGTTAAAGTAATAGATAATTAAAAAAAATTACTTAAAAATGAAAGGATAAAAATGGACAGAAAAATTTTGGGTATTCCGCTGGTTATTTTAGGATTATTAATTGTATTTATAGTAATGTGTAATCCTTTTGTTATGGTAGGTCCCGGAGAAAGAGGAATAAAAATAAGACTGGGACAAGTAGAGAAAACAAGCTATGGCGAAGGATTACATCTTATATTCCCGTTTATACAAAAATTCCGCACAATGGATGTTAAGACTCAAAGAAATACATTAACCACCCAAGTTTATACAAAAGATATCCAACAAGCACACATAACTTATGTTATTAACTATAATGTACAGCCTGAAAATGTTACAAAATTGTTTCAAACAGTCGGTCTCGATTATGAATCAAAAGTTTTAACACCGGTTGTCGAGGGTACAATAAAAGATATTATCGGTAAATGGAATGCTCAGGATTTAATTTCTAACAGAGAAAAAGCAACCGGTGATATATTATTTAAACTTCAAAATCAGTTAAAAGATAATTGTATAAATGTATCTGATTTTCAAATGACGGATATAAATTATTCAAAGGTATTTGAACAAGCAATCGAAAGCAAAGTAACTGCCGAACAAGAAGCGCAAAGAGCTAAAAATAAAACAGTTCAAGTTCAGGAAGAAGCTCGTCAAAAAGTTATTGCAGCCGAAGCGGAAGCTCGTTCAATGGCAATAAGAGCGCAAGCATTATCTCAAAACAAATCTCTTGTACAATACGAAGCGGTACAGAAATGGGATGGTAAAATGCCTCAATATATGCTCGGTAATTCAGTTCCGTTTATTAATGTAAGCCCTTCTAAATAGCATTTTAGAAAAATAAACCATGCTGAAAAATTTCAGTTATTTAACCAAATGCTCCATTTGTCTGTATATTTGGTCTGCGAATCCGAAGCTTGTTCTGGGGTTGCTTGCCATGTCGTGTCCCATTTGTTGGAATACTATACCTTTAAACGCTTCTTCGTATTTATTATCATTACCGAATAACCCATCTTTTTCTTTATCAACGGTTTTGTCCATTTCAGACAGCATTTTTGTAATAAAAATAGATTCAAATTCTTGTGCAGCCTTTTTTAATTGAGCTTTTTCATCGCCGGCTTCTTTAATTCTGTTATATAAAACCTGATCAGAATTAACAGTTTGAGCGTGGTTTATTCCATGCTTTATTAAATCAAGAGTAGGCGATTGTATATCACTTGAATTTGATACGTTCATATCTTTCCCTCTATATTATTACTAAGTCTGCTTGCAAACTTCCGGATTTTTTCAAAGCTTGCAGAATAGAAATCAAATCAATCGGCGCAACTCCGATAGAGTTCAACGCTCTTACAAGGTCATTTAAGTTGCTGTTAGCGGGCATTGTTATCAGGCTTCCAGGAGTCTTGTTTATTTCTATATCCGCATTTTCAAAACCGACGGTAGCTCCGTTTGAGAATCCGTTTGGCTGTGAAACTTCATTTTGTCCGGAAACGGTTACCGTTATATTACCATGTGCTACGGCTGCCGGCATGAGCTTGACATCTGCCCCGATAACAACTGTTCCGGTTCTTTCATTTACAATAACTTTTGCTCGTTCCGCAGTCGGAGTAACTTCTAAATTTTCAAGAATAGATAAGAAAGTTACTCTGTCATTTTGAAATTTTGCGGGAATTTGCACTCTTACAGAACTTCCGTCAATAGCTCGAGCCGGAGCAATTTTTGAAATCGAATTCGCAATCCTTGATACAAGAGTGTAATCAGAATGGTCTATAGAAAGAGTTATAGAGTTTTCGTCACCGATTTCTGTGTAAATATCTCTTTCAACAATTCCGCCTCCTGGAATTCTGCCGGTTGTTGTAATTGCAGTTCTTGCAGAAGAGGCACCTGCAATTTTGTTGATACCTCCTACGCTTACCGGACCTTGTGCTACAGCAACAGCTTCACCGTTTGGTGCTTTCAAAATTGTTTGAACAAGTACACCGCCTTCCAAGCTTTTACAGTCTGCCATTGCGGATACCGTAACGTCTATTTTGTCACCATTCTTTGCAAAAGCAGGAACTGTAGCCGTTACAATAACTGCGGCAGACGCACCTTTTTGGATGTAGTTTTCCTGTTCGATTACCGTTCCTAAATTCCTTAACATCATTTTGTTTGTAATTTGTGTTGAACGTGAATTGTCACCGGTTCCGGGAAGACCGACTACTACACCATACCCTACAAGCTGGTTTTCTCTGACACCCTGAATATGAGCCAAGTCCATTATTCTTACGGTTGCAGCTGAAACCGGCATTAAGCTGAATACAGCCATTATTATTATTGATAATAATTTTTTCATATTTCTCCAATTTTGTTTTTAACTTTTATCTATTTATTAATTGAGCAGAAGCATGTTAATTTTATTGCTCCTTATTTATCCCTATGCCATGTTATTAGTAACTTGAAGAATATTACTTGAAGCGGTGATTAATCTTGAGTTAGATTCAAATGCACGCTCCGCTTTAATTAATCCTACAAGTTCGTCTACTATTTGAACGTTTGAACCTTCCAGCATACCTTGTTGAATTAAGCCTAAACCGTTTTGTCCGGGTGTATCTTGTACAGGGTTGCCGGAAGCTTGAGTTTCTTTATATAAATTATGCCCGATAGAAAGTAAGCCGGACGGGTTTTGGAATTTAACCAATTGAAGTGAACCAACCGTTGACTGTTGAGTTTGTCCCGGAAGTGTTACAGAAATATTACCATCTTGTGTAATCGTAATTTCCGTTGCATCTCTCGGAATTGAAACAGAAGGTTGTATTAGTAAACCGTCATTTGTACATAATTGCCCGAGTGAATCAACTTGCAAACAACCGTCACGAGTATATGCAAGAGAACCGTCTTCTTTCATAACCTGCAAGAAACCGTCACCTTCGATTTCTATATCAAGTTGTCTTCCTGTAGAAATTGCAACCCCTTGAGTGAAAACTCTTGTTGTAGCAGCAGTCTTAACACCTAATCCGATTTCGATACCGACAGGCTGATAAGTACCCTGGTTCATTAATGCACCCGGAGTTCTTGCGGCTTGTGACAACAAATCTTGAAATTCTATTCTTGATTGTTTGTATCCGGTTGTATTTACGTTTGCAACGTTATTTGCAATTACGTCAAGGTAATTTTGTTGTGCAATCATTCCTGTGGCTGCGGTTGTCAGTGCTCTTAACATTTTTCTCCTCGCTTGGAATTACAAGATTCCTTCTTTTACTTACCATCGAGAGTTATTTATATAAACCCTCCCCAACAATAATATAAACGGATTTTTTTCAACCTTCATCAATCAATGGATTTAAATTATTAT
>CADBPN010000081.1 GCA_902796585.1 uncultured bacterium | reverse complement strand
TGATTTATACGAAAAAACAGCCTCATTAAAACTAAAAACATTGTGGAGAGGTTATTTATTTTCTTCAACATCAAGAAATCAGCTAAGAAATAACCCTTGTGAATGTAAATCTAATGCAGAAATATATAATGTAAATAGTGAAAATGAATTTAAAAAAATATTTTTTGAAAAATTGCACTTATTCAAAATAAAGGCAAATTTATCGGATTATAGTGATTTAAATGAAAGATATTTTAAAACAACTGATACGGTTATTTTTTCCGATAATAAAGTAGTTTTTGATATAATACCAAAATATATTTATAAAAAAATATCCAATCAGTTATTTGAAGAAGCTTTTTGCGAATCAGAATTACTACAAAAGAATTGCGAACTTGAAGAAATATCAAATGCTTTACAATTTAATATTAATGATATTTATAGTGAAATTAAAAACGACCTAGGTTTATCTATAATTAGTGAAGACAATATACAAAAAATATTATCCGATGAAAAGCTCCAAAGATTCAGATTATTAATAAATGATAAATTCTCAGATGAAACTTTAATTAACATTCTTACATATTTTGAAAATAGAGATGATAATAAGATATTTGAGTTAGTTACAGATAACGCAACTATACCTACAATTTTTGAATATATTCTAGGTATTATTTGGTACAAAATTAGTAATTATGCAGGAGATATTCTAAAGTATATGAATCTTTCATTAGAGGCTGATTTACTGCCAAAAACCCATGCTTGCGGTGGAGAAGCTGATATTGTATATGAATATGACGAGACTGAATTTTATCCCAAACATAACATGTTAATTGAAGCTACTTTAATGGATGAATCTACTCAACGAAGAGGAGAAATGGAGCCGGTTTCAAGACATTTAGGTAATCACATATTAAGAACTGGCGAAAAAGCATATTGTACATTTATATCTCCATATTTAGATATTAATGTACTCACTCATTTTAGAAGTTTAAAGCAAATGGGATACTATGACCCACAAAATCACAGTAACCACATACCAAGCTTAAAAGTTGTTCCGATAAAAACAAAAGAATTAAAAACCATTTTGCAAAAAGGAATGAAATATAATGAGTTATACTCAATTATGGATAATGCTTTTGAAGCAGAATCTCCAATACCTACTTGGTACGATGATGAATTAGTTGCGAATATATAAAGGAAATAATAAAGGAGACGTTTTGACAAATAATGAAGAAAAGAATCTTGAACAAATATTGCCAATATTTTTATTATTTTATTTAGTACAGGATATTCAAAAGAAAACTACAGATGCTTGGAACAGTCTTTATAATAATGGGAATAAAATCAAGAATAATGCCATTACATCTCTGATAGATAAATCAAAACAAGAATGTCAAGTTCTAATTGAGCCAAATCAAAAATTTTATAGAGCGAGAGCATATAAAAATTCTGAGATTAAAACTCTATACAATAAACCTATTTGGAATAACTTACTTAATGATTTTAAGAACAATATTACAGAAATTGAAATCCTGAAAATTCCCACAAATGACATTGAAGAATTGTGTGATTATATTCCTTTTTTAAAAAATTTTGATACAAGTAAATCTATTATAAATAATTGGATAAAAAGAAATATACATGAAAAATTTTGGGGTTTTAATGCTCAAGAAAGTGGTCGTAATTATAATAGTAAGAAAAAAGGACGACTAAATAGAGCGAATGAGCACCATTTATATCTTGCATATGATATTGATACGGCAATAGCAGAAGTTCGTCCGATAAATAAACAATATATAAGTGTTGCAACAATAAACATAAAAAAAGAATTGAAAGTATTTGATTTAACAAAAGATTTTAGCATTGGAGACGGCACAAAAGATGGTGACTATATTGCATTTGGGCATTTAGCATATTTATGTTCTTTACCAAATTTTAATGATAGTGAATATTATAAACCAACTCAAAAAATAAGCAGTTATATTAAAAAACTAGGTTTTGATGGAATTATTTATCCATCAGCATTAAAAGAAAATGGTAAAAATCTTCTAATTTATGAATTTGACAATCCTAACTTAGATAATGAATATTTTGAGATAATAAGCACTGATGTTTATACAGCTTCAAATGAAATAAAAGCTGTAAAAGAACTTCCTTTTTCTAAAATATAATTTTATGTAATGTTATAGCATTTATACTTGATTTATCTATAACCTTGAGTGATGAATACAACATAAAAGGAGGTTTTATTATGGAAGAAGCCGGATATAATATTACAAATAAAGAATTCAAACAGTTGAGCAAGTGGGCAGAAGAGGTTTATAACATTGCGGTTGTTGTTGATTATTTTTGCGAAACCCAGCCTGATAAAGAAGAGTGCTACAATTTAGCACCAATTGTAAAATATTTGCATCGGGAAGCAGATTTATTGAATGCATTTTTTATTGATAATGAAAAACCAGAAAATTGACAGCGAGTGCTAATGTAAAAACCCTGTTTAAAAAGTGTTTAAATTTCTCTGTATTCAATTTAATTTTAATTTTGGTATAGTTATATCCAAAATTTTATAAAAACTCAAAATAAAGCAAAATAAAAAGAGTTTGAAAAACAAACTCTTTTTAACAAATTATTCTTGAAACATTTTTTCCGTATCAAATTCTGAAAAATTTATATTCCGAAATTTCTCTATTTGCTC
>CADBPN010000080.1 GCA_902796585.1 uncultured bacterium | reverse complement strand
GGATACTTAACAAGACGTCTTGTTGACGTAGCACAAGACGTAATCATTCGAGCAGAAGATTGCGGCGGTGATAAATATATTAAAATGAAGCCTATTATGGACGGTGATGCAATCATTGTACCACTTCTTGACAGATTGTTAGGAAGAACTGTTGCGCAAGATATTTACGATGAAGACGGAAAGACTCTTCTTGTTGCAAAAAATACAACAATGGACAGAAAAGATATCAAGAAAATTTCTCACTTGAATCTTACAGAATTAAAAGTTCGTTCCGGCTTAACTTGCGGTTTGGAATACGGTGTTTGTCAAAAATGTTACGGTTGGGCATTAACTTCACAAAAACTTGTAGATGTAGGTGAAGCAATCGGTATTATAGCTGCTCAATCAATCGGTGAACCCGGTACACAGCTTACAATGAGAACATTCCACACAGGTGGTGCGGTTGGCGTAAAAGAAGCTACAAAAGAAATTCATGCAACGTCTGCCGGTACGGTTGATTCTAAACTAAAAACAAGAGAATTAAGAACTCGTCACGGTGACGTTGTTAGAGTATCTATATATGAAGCGGATATAGAAATTAAATCAGGTAAAAAATCTGAAAAGGTTCATATCCCTGCAGGCGCAACAATATTCTTTGAAGACGGACAAGAAATCGAAAAAGACTATAAGTTAGCTGAATTTAAACCAACTTCAAATGAATCTCGTTTAACCGAAAAAGCAACAAAAGATATTAATGCAGACATCAGTGGTATGGTTATGTTTGAAGACTTTGTTGCTGATGAAAAGAAAGACAGACAAGGTAACATTTCAAGAACTGCAAATAAAAACGGTATCGTTTGGGTAATTGGCGGTGATGTTTATAACTTACCCGGCGGTTCTAAAGTTCTTGTTGAAGATGAACAAGCTGTTAAAGCAGGCGATAGACTTGCTGAAACACTTATCATATCTGAACATGGCGGTGAAGTTCGTTACAGCGAAGATTTAGTTATTGAACAAATTAAATCCGGCAAGAACAAGATTAATAAAATTGTTTCAGGTAAAGAAATTACAATTGTTATTGCATCTCTTGCTCCTTCAAATGCTACATTTGAACAAACTAAGAAAGAACAACTTTGGACCGTTAAAAAATCTGATGAAAAATACATCGTTAAAGCTCCAATTGATACTACAGTTGAAAACGGTATGATTATTGCAGAGCTTATAGATGACGAATGTGCAGTTTCATCATCAGGTGAAATTAAATATGTAGACGTTGAAGTTGATGAAAATCAAATCGTTACAAAACCGGGTAATGTTGTATTTGTACCGGAAGAAGTTCATCAAATCAACAAAGATTCAACATTAAAAATGGTTGATAATGGAACCTTTGTTACAGCCGGTACTGAAGTTGTAAAAGATGTATACTGCCATATCGATGGTATTGTTGAATTTAAAGAATTCAATGGTGTAATACACGAAATAACTGTTAGACCCGGTGAAGTTCACACATTATCAAGTATGTCTGAATTAAAAGTTGAAGAAGGTTCTGTAGTTGAAGCAGGTACTACAATCGCTAAAGGCATTAAAGCAAAAGAAACTTCTATTGTTTCATTAATGGAAATGGACTTTGATGATTTAGATATTGATGATTTAGACGAAGAAATTGATACATCTGCTCTTGAAGAAGAATCTTTAGAAGATAAACCTGTTCAAATTTTGGTAAGACCTGTTCAACCGTTATTTATCGAACCTAAAGATGTTTCTATCAAATTTAATTCTACAGACGAATTAATCAATATTGTTCCTGTAACTCAATTACAATATAAAGACGGTGCAAGAGTTAGAAACTTAGACGGTGCAACACTTACAAGAACAAGTTTAGTTCTTCAAATGCAAGGTTATTTATCACACTTGAAAGGTCTTGTTGAACTTGATGAATCCGGCGAATTAAAAATTGTTGTATTAGAAACATTAATCGTTCGTCGTGAATTAGAAGGTAATTCAAAACTAAACAATTCATTACAAACAGAACTCCTTGTTTCTAACGGTGATGTTATTGATGCTAAAACACCTGTTGCAAAAACTGATGTCTTAGCTTTAAATGACGGAGTTGCATCTATTAAAGGTGATGTATCAGAATCAAGAAGATTACTTCTAAATTCAGCAAACTATGAAGTTGTAATACCTACCAAGAACAAACCTTCAGTCAAGAAGGGCGAATTTATTAAAATAGATTCAGAATTAGCATCTTCCGGTGAAATTGCAACTGCTTCTGGACAAATTGTTGACGTTTCAGCAAAATCTGTAACAATAAGAACTGGTCGTCCTTACTTAATCAGCCCTGGTACAATGTTACAGGTTGAGGAAGGGGCTCTTGTTCAACATGGTGATATGTTAGCATCACTTGTATTTGAAAGAGAAAAGACAGGCGATATCGTTCAAGGTCTTCCGAGAGTAGAAGAGCTTTTAGAAGCAAGAAAACCGAAAGATTGTGCTATATTGGCAGAGTATGACGGTACTGCTGTTATTGAAATTGAAGATGATGTTCCAAGACTATACTTAGTATCTGATGAAGGTCAAAGAACAGAAATCAAATTTGCAATAGATGCAAGTATCGTAGTACAAAACAAACAAAAGATTAAAAAAGGTCAGCCTTTAACAAGCGGTCCTTTGAATCCGCACGATATCATAAGACTTTGCGGACCTGAAGAAGCTCAACAATACTTAGTTGACGAAGTACAACGTGTATATCGTTCTCAAGGTGTAGAAATTGCCGATAAACACGTCGAAATAATTGTTCGTCAGATGACTAAGAAAGTTAGAATCGTTGATTCAGGTGATACTAATTTACTACCTGGTGAATTAGTTGAAGTTCAAACATTTGAAAACGAAAATAAAGCCGTAAGAGAACATGACGGTCAAGAAGCTACTTGCGAATACATGTTATTAGGTATCACAAAAGCTTCATTGAACACTGAAAGCTTTATTTCAGCAGCATCTTTCCAAGAAACTACAAGAATCTTGACTGAAGCAGCTGTAGACGGTAAAAAAGATATGTTAAGAGGTTTAAAAGAAAACGTTATTATCGGTAGATTAATACCTGCCGGTACCGGTTTCCACCACTTATCATTCGCAAGCGAAGAACGTGACAGAGAAGCTCAAAAAAGAGCCGCACAACGCAACCAAGCAAGAAAACCATCTGCTATCTTGGAAGAGATAGAAGGAATGTTTGGTGCTCCTGAGCTTACTGCAGGCGAAACAACTGAAGAATAATATATTTCAGATATTAAGAGAGAAGAAGAGGTTGTTCACAATGTGAACAACCTCTTTCTTTACATTTATATATTGCTTATTTCATAAATTACTCTACTGACAACAGCATTGTATTTATTTCTGAAACTAAATCATCATTATGTGTTTTAACTGCATTTATAAGAGCTTTTTTAAGAAGTGATTTTGCTTTATTTGGACTATTAAATCCCAGCATAACTTCTGCTGCAGATTTATAATTTTTTGCAATTTCTTCTGAAGCATTGGTTTTTTCATAATTTTTAACAGCTTCTGCATAGTATTTTAAAGCTTTGTCACCTTTTCTGAACTGAACGCATGCATCACCGGTATTACTTAAAACATAACCTTTCATAGTTGAATCAGTTGTTTGCTCCACAAGTTTTTTGGCAACATCATAATAGTCAAAAGCTGTTTGATCGTACCTATCAGTAAAAATATTTGCCATTCTCGTAAGAGAATCTGACTGCCCGATTAAATCGTCTGATTTTCCGGCATAGGAAATAGATGTTAGATAATGATTTAGTGCCGGAACCACTTCATTAATATCGTCATAAATTTGTGCCATTGAGAAATGCGCACGTGATTTTACATTAACATCTGTAGTATATTCTAAAGATTTGTTGTAACTGTTTAATGCCTGAACATAATGATCATTATCGTCATAAATTTTACCTATTTCTAAACAAATTCTTGATTGAGTCTCCGTATCGTTCAATTCAGAAGCACGATTAAATGCTTCTTTAAACATAGACATTGCTTTTTTAGGATTATTTGAAAAAGCGTGTTTTTTTGCTTCCACAAAAAGATTTTTCAATGTATTATCCTGCGGAACTATAGTTATGTTTGGCTTTTTAGAAATAATTTTTTGAGCTTGAACAAATTCTTCTTCAAGTGATAATTCTTCAGGTTCAAATTCTATTGTTGAACTTCCTTCTGAATCAACTGTTGTTGTTTCTTCATGAACATTTTGTATAACAGTATCATTTTCCGTTATTTCTGATTTTAATTCTTTGGGCTCTGTATTTTCTTCTTGAGTCTTACTATCTACAGTATTCGTATTTGATTTTTTTTCATTATTTTGATCCGGAAATTTAACTAAAAAGTTAGGATTAACTTCTTCCTCATTGTAGTTATAATTAATCTTTTGTAAAAATAGTGCATCTAACCAATTTTGCACAACTTTAGATTCTTTATTTAATGTATCAGAAATATATTTATCCAGAATTGATGCTGCAATTTTTAAATTACTTTGGATTAAGTTTACTTGGGGCTGCGGAGATTTTACTTGTCGATTAACTATTTCTAAATAATGGTTAACTTGTTCTTCAATATCTGCAGGAGTAGCAATTGCTTTTATTGTATTTCTAAAGTCTTTAAGAATTTGCGCAATATTAACTCTGTTATTTTTTGCATTATTTACACTTTGAATAGGTGTTGAATGTTGTTGTATCGGCTGATACCCTGCTTGTGCAGCCTGATATTGCATAGGATTAATTTGATGCGGGGCATTATGCCTTATTATAGGCGGAGTATTCACTGCATAAGTTTGTCTTTGCTGAAATGCTTGCGGATAAGCTTGCGCAGCAGGAGAATATATTGCAGGACGGCTTTCAAAAGTATCTTGCTCTTGGACATCTTGAACACGACCTCTTGCAACAGTACGTGGCTGCTGTTGGTTTTGAGGATCATTTTGTTGATTTCCGTTATGACCGTCTTTGTCCGTTTCACCGTTTGCAGTTCTGTAATTGCCTTGTGTTTGCGGATAAGGGTTTTGACGAATTGTGTTCAATGTATTAAACAATTTATACCGTCCTTCCTTTCATGGTATCGGTAATTTTACAGATATTCTTGACTTATTGAGTTAAAAATCATCCGTTTGTATGATATTTAATGATAAAAAATTTTAAGTCAACTTTAAAATTAAAATAAATAATTAAAAAATAATAAATATTATCCAATATACTCGTTTGATAACGTATAATTATCATATATAATATTGTGAAGGAGGATTGTTTAATTATGGAAAATCCATTCAAAAAAGTTGATAAGAATAAACAAGAAGAAATAAAAGAAAATGTAGAATCAGCTATGGAAAATAATGAAAATGCTGACACTGAAAGCAGCAATACAACAGAAAATAGCTCTGAAGCTGCCGAAAATAATGACATTAAAGAAGAAGAAAATAAAGAATCAGTTAATCCTCTTCAAGAAAAATATGATACATTAAATAACCAATACATAAGGCTTGCTGCGGATTTTGATAATTTTAGAAAAAGAACAGAACAAGAACGAGAAGCTTTATTAAAATATGGTGCTGAAAACACATTAAAGAAAATGTTAGAAGTGCTCGACAACTTTGAAAGAGGATTAAAAGCTATAGAATCAGTTGATGATTGTGACAAGGTTAAAGAATGTTATAACCTTGCATATAAGAATTTTACAGATGTTTTAACCAAAGCGGGACTTGAAACAATAAAAGCAGAAGGAGAGATGTTTGACCCTAACTTCCATGAAGCGGTTATGCAAACTCCTACATCAGATAAAGAAGAAAATACTATTATTGCGGAACTTCAAAAAGGATATAAGCTTGGTGATAAAGTTTTAAGACCGACATTGGTTAATGTAGCAACTTCGGAATAGTACACTAAAAGAAAATAACAGGAATAGCAATGAGTGATTATTATGAAATATTAGGCGTTGATAAAAACGCATCAAAAGATGAAATAAAAAGTGCATTTAGAAAAATGGCAAGAAAATGGCACCCGGACGTTAACAAAGCTCCGGATGCAGAAGCTAAATTTAAAGAATTAGGAAAAGCTTATGAAACATTAATGGATGATGAGAAACGCGCCACCTACGACCGTTATGGTGAAGATGGTTTAAGAAATGCCGGATTTAATACACAAGGTCCTTTTGCCGGCGGCTTCGGCGATTTAGAAGAAGTATTTAATACGTTCTTTGGCGGCGGCTTTGGAGGTTTTGGCGGAGGAGGCAGAAGGCAAGATCCTAATGCACCTCAAAGAGGAGATGATTTAAGATTAGATATCTCTTTGGAATTTGAAGAAGCAGTTTTTGGACTTACCAAAGAAGTTAAAATAGACCATTTAGAAACGTGTCACACTTGTAACGGAACTGGAGCAAAAGCAGGAGCTAAACCTGAAACTTGTAAGACTTGCGGAGGTTCCGGAAGAATTCAGCAAACAACAAAAACTATACTTGGACATTTCACTCAAATTGTTACATGCCCGCATTGTCATGGAAAAGGAACTGTCATTTCTGATCCTTGCCCTGATTGTAAAGGACATGGCAGAAAAGATGTTGAGAAAAAAGTTGAATTAAAAATTCCTGCCGGAGTTGATAACGGCTCAAAAATGAGACTGTCTCACGAAGGTGATGCAGGAATTAACGGCGGAATTGCGGGTGATTTATATATAGTTATTCACGTTAATGATTCACCGTATTACAGGCGTGACGGAGTTAATGTATATACACAATTAGAAATAACCCCTGCACAGGCTGTACTGGGAGATACAATAAGAATTAAAACATTGGATGGAGAAAAAGACGTATCAATACCTGCCGGAATACAAAACGGTGAATTTGTAAAAGTCAGAGGAGCCGGTGTTCCAAATATTTCTAAACCTTCTCTTAGAGGTGACCATATAGTTATAGTTACCGTAAAAACTCCAACTCATATATCAAATGAAGAAAAAGCTCTTTATCAAAAATTATATGAACTACAAATGGGACGAGAAAACAAAGTCTCTATGAAAGATAAAATAAAAGGTGCTTTTAAGTAAAATTACAAATATAATTTTTCTCTAAAATCTTTTATTTTTTCAGCTTCTTTTTTATAGTTTGGGGTCATTAATTCTTGGATGTTTTTATTTAGAGAATTAATAACATCTTTAATATTTTTTTCATTCATTACAACCATATCGTTCGCCATTTCAAGGTTTGAAAGAGCAAGTCTTGTTGTATCTCTAAATCCTGAAGAAGCCAGACTCTGAGCAAGAGTCTCATTTTCTATATTTTTGCATAATGCTTGCGCAATAATCATTGGAGCATGTGATATCATTGCAACAGCCTTATCATGTTCTTGCGGTGTAGTTAATAATACTTTTGCACCAAGTTCTTCTATAACTCCTTTAAGTACGGCAAAATCCTCCAATTTTGTATCATCTTTCAAAGTTACCGCCCAAGTCGCATCTTCAAATAAATCAGGGAAAGAATGTTCCCACCCGCTATGCTCTGTTCCTGCCATAGGATGGGACGGTATAAACTTAAACTTGTAATTTTTCTTTGATACAAATTCTTTTAAAGAACAAACATCAGTAACAATTGTATTTTCATTTAAAATTTTATCCAATTTATCTAATATTTCAAGTGTTTTATTCATAGGTGTACATACAAAAACCAAATCACACTCTTTCAAGTTTTCGTAATTATTGCTTACATTAAATTCGTTTACACTTCTTGAAATACCAACTAAATTATGCTTTTTTGCTTCGAGAAGGTTTTTAAATATAGAACCTCCGATTAATCCTAAACCAACAACCCCAATTTTCATCTACATTAAATCCTTATGCCTAAAATGTTTTTTCCCTTCAACATAGTCTCTGACTATATTTCCGTTTCCTTCAATATTATATTTATATATCGTTAATCCCTCGAGACCTACAGGGCCCCTTGCATGTGTCTTATTTGTTGAAATTCCAACCTCTGCGCCAAATCCGTATCTGAATCCGTCTGCAAACCTTGTAGATACATTGTGATAAACTCCTGCTGAATCAACAGATGACATAAAAATCTCTGCATTTTGCCTGTCTTCTGTTACTATCGACTCTGTATGTCCCGAAGAAAATTCATTTATATGCTCAATTGCCTCTTCTAAAGACTCGACTATTTTTAGTGACAAGATTTTATCCGAGTATTCCTTGTGCCAATTATCCGGATTAAATACTATTTTTATATCCGCTTTTTTTAATTCTTCAATTAACTCTTCAAATTTTGGGAAATCTTTATGCACCAATAATGTTTCAACCGAATTACAAGCACTTGGATATTGGGTTTTAGAATCAATAATAATATCTTTTGCTTTTTCAAATTCAGCACTTTTATCAACAAAAATATGACAAATTCCATCTGCATGACCCAATACAGGTATATTTGTGTTTTCTTTTATAAATTTAACAAGATTATTTCCGCCTCTTGGAATAATTAAGTCAATATATTTATCCTGTTTTAACATATTTGTTACATCTTCTCTTGTAAATACTTGATTAATTACGTTCTCTGGGAAACCTTCTGTTTTTGCTAATGCTTCCTTTATTACACGCATAATTTCTTTATTTGTATTTACGGACTCTTTGCCGCCTTTTAAAATAACAGCATTCGATGATTTTATTGCAAGTGCTGATATTTGAGAGATTACATCCGGTCTTGCTTCAAAAATAATCCCTAAGACTCCTATCGGACAACTCTTCTTTGTAAGAACCAAACCTTCATCAAGTTCTCTTTTTAAAAGAATTTTACCGATAGGATCTTCTAATTTTGCAACATCTCTAACGCCCTGTATCATATCGCGCATTTTATTTTCATCAAGCTTTAAACGGTTAAATGTAGATTTTGAAATCTTATTTTCGTTAACCAAAATCTCAGCATTTTTTAAATCTGATTCATTAGCTGCAAAAATACTTTCTCTGCTATTTTCTATGGATTGCGCAATATTAATCAACGCACTATTTCTGATTTCTGAAGAAACTACAGCTATTTTTTTTGATGCAATCTTTGCATTTTTTGCAATTTGTGAGAAACTATCTTCTTGCATTAATATATGCCTCGCACATAGCTCTATACCTTAATCTTCTTAAGTTTATCATTCCGGAAACTCTCTTTTTGAATAATGATAGTTTTAATGAATCGACAGGCTTTTCTTCGATTTCAAAAGGCTGTCTCAATACAAAACCTGATAAATCCATAAACGGTACACTATTTCTGTAATCCATATAAGGATTCTTTCCGTAAAATTCTGCCATGAATACTCCTCTTATATTTAACGATAGCTGCTCTTATAATTTTATAAAAAACTAAATTATGTATCAATAAAATATTACAAAAAATTACATATGTTAAGAAAATCTCAACATATGTAATCTTTATTAATTTCAATAACTATTTTACTGCTTTTTGAATTTCAGCAGTAATGTCATCACCGCCATATACTACAACACCTTTTGATATTACCATTGTATAACCTTTAGCTTTAGCTTGTGCTGCAATTGTATCAGTTATACTTTTATCAATTGCTTGCAATTTTGTTTGGTAATTTTTTGCAATTTCTGTCTTTTTCTTTGCAAATTCAGTGTTATATTTTTTCAATAATTTATCTTTTCCTTCCTGAGTCTTTTGTTTTTGGACATCTGCTTGTGCAGTTTTCAACCATTTATCAAGTTCTTGCATTTTAGTTTGTTGTTCTTTCTTTAATGCTTGAACTTGAGCAGACTTAGATACAACAGCCTGTACATCAATTACAGCAACTCTCTCGTCAGCCATAGCTGCCGTTAACGCTCCACCTGCCAAAATTACGGCAGTTAAAAGTAATGATAAAGTCTTTTTCATATTCCCTCCTTATGATTTACATTTGCGTGATAGTTATTACTATAATTAAACACTTTTATTATAAAATCGGGATGACAAGATTCGAACTTGCGACCCCCGCGACCCGAACACGGTGCGCTACCAAGCTGCGCTACATCCCGATAAATTATTTAATTTTCAACTTTATTGGGCGCAGCTTGTTAGCGTCGCTACCATTTCCCTCCTCCTCGTAACTTGACATTTAGTCAACTTCCTCGGGGAGTCCTTGCTACATCCCGATAAATTATTTAATTT
>CADBPN010000079.1 GCA_902796585.1 uncultured bacterium | reverse complement strand
TGCAGCAAACAATCCTAAGTCCGCAGTTACAATCGATGGAAACAATGATACTTACGCAGGTGATATAACTCTTGCAAGCGGCAGTGTACTTCTTAAAGACATTACTGTTGCAACAGGAGATACTCCAACTGCGAATGGTGCAGGCGGTACTAAACCATACTATGAACAAACCGGTGGTGATTTAACATTAGAAAACGCTAAATTAACAATGGATGATGCTTCCAAGATTAGTGATGGTAATATGACAGTTGATTCAAGTTCAACATTCAGATCAGAAAAAAATGCATTTTCTGTTAAGAATTTGAACAACGCTGGTTTAGTTGATTCAATAAACGGCGGGTATGAAAATCATATTACTGACGTTGATGGTAATAGCTCCGGTAAAATGACAATCGGTGATAGCAATGGTGACAACCAAGGTGACTTCACTATTGATATTTATGGAAGAAGTGATTCAAAATATAACAACGATTCATTTGGTTCAGATACTGCAAACATAGCAGCCGGTAATGGCAGTGAAGCAACAGCTAATATTTCTGACTGGACACTAAATGGCGATATCTTAGGATACGATGCTCCTATAAACAGAAATATCGGCCTTGGTAAGATATTCAAGGGTAACGTTGTTGACGGTCATACAATTAACTACACAGCAACAAATAAAGAAGTATTTACTCCGGCAGGTTGGTATAAGTTAAACAGCTTAGGCGGAGGTAATTACTCATTTGATTTGAACAGATACAACCCGCAAGTATTCAGAGGTCAAGTAACTACAATTGCTCAATACCAAAACCAATTAGCAATTGATGATATGTTATTTACTCACTCAATGGTGCTTCCAAGCTTCAAGGATAACGATCCGGGAAGAACAACAGGTATCTATGCTAACAAGTATGCATCTGAATCACCACTTTACGCTCCTTATCAATATTCAAGAAAAGATGGCGGATTGTGGTACAAAATGTACGGTTCATTTGAACACTTGAACATGAGCCAAGGTCTGCATGTTGAAAATAATGCTTACGGTGCTTTAATCGGTGCTGATTTCGGTGAAAAACAACTAAGACGCGGCTGGTCATTTATGCCGACTGCTTACATCGCATATAACGGTGCTCACCAAAACTTTGAAGGAATTGGTGCATACCAAAACGGTGGTCAATTAGGCTTCATGGGTACTTGGTATAAAGATAGCTGGATTTTAGGAGCATTGGCATACGGTGGTGTTTATGGTAACCAAATGTCTACTCCGAGAGGCGATGACGATACATTCAACTACTTTGCCGGTGCATCAGCTAAGGCTGCTTACAACTGGAGATTCCACAGAGATTGGGTATTACAACCGAACTTGTTCTTATCATATAACTACTTCGGTCAACAAAACTGGCATTCAGACTTCGGTCAAATGGGTATGATGTCAGGTACTCTGCATGGTGTTAACATTGCTCCTGGTGTAAACTTGATTTGGGAAAAAGAAACATTCAGCACATACTTAACAGTACAATACATGTTTAACATTAACCAATCAGTTGGCGGTAGAGCAGGTAATGACATCTACTTACCTAGAGTTTCTATGAACAGAGGATATATCCAATACGGTATTGGTTTCACGAAGAAATTCTCTGATAGATTCAGCGGTTATGTACAAGCAGTTCTTCGTAACGTAGGCAGAACCGGTGGAGCATTCCAAGCAGGTTTGACATGGAAATTCGGAAAAGCTCCTTCAAACTACAATACAGCTTTGAAGGGAAATACTCCGACTCTTAAAGATACAAATATCGTTATTAAGAGCCACTAGGAATTTATAACAAATAATTAAAGAGGTGCTTATAAAAAGCACCTCTTTTTTGTATCTGCGGAAAACTTCAAAAATTTGTCATTTTTTTTATTTTTCCGTACGCTCTTTTTGTTATAATTTGTAATATTTAACAAATAAAAAGCAATTTTTATGTAAATAATTACTTTATTTATATATAGGATAAAAGGGATATTCATGAATACGCTGCAGCCACTAAGTTTTTTATGGAAAATTCCAAAGGGTAAAATAAATCCCAATACCTTTGGATATATGCACCCAACCGGAGAAATAAGCTTTGCTTCTTCGGAGAGTGCACTAAATTATGCAAAAAATAAAGTTATTTCTGCGCTCAATTACGAAAAAGGTAAAGAACCATTTGAACGCGGAATTTTAGTTCACGATAATGTTATATTAAAACAAAAAGATGGAGGAGCAGGCAGCGTAACAATAATACCTGACGAAAGACACAGATTACTAAATTATGTCGTTGTTCATGGTCATCCTGATGAAGGAATGAGTAAAATAGAAAAATGTGTTCGTAAAATAATTTCATTTTTTATACCGCATTATAAAACTAATTACAAACCCAAAGAATGTGTTTCGTTTCCTGTGAGCTTTGGTGATTATACAAGTTTAATTAATAATCCGCATGAAACCAAAGTTATCGCATATAATTCTAAAGGTGAATTTTCATCTTTAGCCAAAACCAAGGATTCTTCAAATGTTGATTACGGTGATTTAAAATATATAGAAAATGAATATGGAATGGAGGTTCCAAACGGTTATTTATACCAATTTTCAAATTTTGTAAAATCATTTGTTAAATCGTTTTTATCGATAGAAAAATCAGAACAAAAAACAATTAATGCAGCAAAATTACGACGTAAATTAATTTCAGAATTTTGGGATAATAATGCCGAAAATTTATGTAAAGTAAAATATGAAACCGGCTGCAAGTTTGATTAACTTGTAATTCGGCAATAAAACGTGTTATAATGTATGTAATAAAAGAGGTAATTATGGCAGACGATTTTGAAAGTTTTAATAAACAAATAGCAGCCTATGTTGTCCTGTCTGTTGCACTGTCAACTCCGGCTGCATTCGCCGACCCGCTCGTAGTTGCACCGCCGGTACTCAGATATGGCGGTCCGACAAATCCTGCGGTAATGATTGATAAAATAAATGTCATAAAACCTCCATTACTTAGATATGCCGGGCCGCCTAACCCGATAATGTATGCAGAGCCTAAAAACGTTGTTCTTCCGACTGCTGACACCGCACAATACGCTGTTCCGCAAATACCGGCTGTAGAAACAAATCTGCAAATGAATAATATGATTAACACAAACAATATTAATATGAATAATTTTGGCGGAATTCAGTTATCTCCGGGACATTTTATATTCAAGTAGGACATTATATGTATAAATTAGACACTGTTGTATGGGAAATAACATTGCAATGTAATATACATTGTCTCCATTGCGGTTCGTCAGCCGATTATAATACCAGAAATAACGAATTATCAACAAATGAAGCAATTGATTTAATTGAACAGTTAGCGGATTTGGGGTGCAAAAGAGTTGTGTTATCCGGCGGAGAACCCTTTTTAAGACAGGATTGGGCGACACTTTCTCTCAGAATAAAAGATTTGGGAATGCATGTATCCTATATCTCAAACGGTTACATAATTAATGACGACATAGTTGATTTACTAAAAATAATTCAACCGGTAGGTATAAGTTTTAGTTTAGATGGTTCGAATGCAGAAACACATGATTATATCAGAGGGAAGAAAGGTGTATTTGAGAGATGTATTAGTGCACTGAAAAAAACAACAAATGCAGGTCTGTATTCTTCTGCTGTAACATCTGTTCATAAAAAAAATATTAATGAACTTGAAGGAATTTTAGAAATATTGTTAGAAAACGGAGTTTGTGCATGGCAAGTGCAAACCGCGACGCCGCAAGGAAGAATGCCCAAGGAACTTGCGTTAAATGACGATGAATATTATAAGTTAGCTGCATTTATATCTGAAAACAGAAAAAAATATAACAATCTTATAAAAATATATGATGCAGACTGTGTCGGATATTATTCTTCAAAATTAGACGGCTTGTACAATACAAATTGGAAGGGTTGTCAAGCAGGATTACAAGTATTGGGTATTGAAAGCGACGGAACAGTTAAAGGTTGTCTATCATTACATGGTGAGCCTTTTATTGAAGGTAATATACGTGAAAAGTCATTAAGTGAAATTTGGAATTCAAAATGCGGTTTTGAGTATAACAGACGCTTTTCTCCAAAATTTCTTAAAGGTATATGTAAAGACTGTAAATGGGGTGCTATATGCAGGGGTGGCTGCACTGAAAAAGCGGTTACTTGCACAGGAAGTCCTTATGAGAGTCCATATTGTCTATATAATTATGAAAAAACTCACGATAAATCTTGAATCAATTTTTGAGCAGGTGAAAATTGCGGATTCAATTCTAATGATATTTTAGCATTGCTTATTGCATTTTCCTTATTGTTATTTGCGGAATATGCAACGGCAATATCATAATAGTTTTTAAAATATTTTTCGTCTAACGAAATAGATTTTTTTAAGTATTTTATTGCTAAATCGTAATCATTATTAAGAATCCATAAATTGCCGTATAGATTATAAGCTTCAGCATCTTGGGGAGATACTTTAATAGCTTGGTTAAGGTAAATTTTTGCAATATCAAAATTCTTAATTACATCGATGTATATTCTAGCAAGGTTGTTTATAGAACGAATGTTATTTGAATCTAAATCAATAGATTTTTTATAATAAGAAATTGCTAATTCATAATCTTTAAGAACATCATAAACAAGTCCTATGCTGTAATAACTGTATGAATTGCTTAAATCTTCCGCTAATATTTTGTAATATAAACTTAGAGCCTCTTTATACTTTCCGTTATAAAAAAGACTATTTGCTTCTGAAACGGTTTCCATCAAATTCATTCTTCACCCCTTTGTAAATATAATACAAAAAATGAATAAGTTTTACTATAAAAATTTTTTATAAAAAATAGATTATTGTAAATTTTTATGGTTGCTGGATTGTGTTCAACGTACATTTAGAATAGAGGTAGCCGAGTCGAGCGAAAGCGAGCGAGGCGTATATAAAAAAAGAATCCTTCCGTCCCATAAAAAAAAAGACCCTTTGGAAAGAGTCTTTAATTGGCTGGGACAAGAACTCTGTTCTAAAGGTGACTAAATGTCACGTTTAGAATAGAGGTAGTCGAGTCGAGCGAAAGCGAGCGAGGCGTATATAAAAAAAGAATCCTTCCGTCCCATAAAAAAAAAGACCCTTAAAAAAGAGTCTTTAATTGGCTGGGACGGAAGGATTCGAACCTCCGAGATGGCTGGACCAAAACCAGCTGCCTTACCACTTGGCGACGTCCCATCGACATATACAATCATAAGATATCAATATAAATTGTCAAGGTAGTAAAATAAATAAAAGCAGTAGACCTCAAAAAAGGTTACTGCTCAATATAGGTAAGAATAGATTATTATAGAGTAAAATTTATTATCTGGTTATTTGCCAAGCAATATCACCAATACCACCGGCAAGACCTCCAAGTTTCATACCGATTTTAGCACCTGTGAATGGGTTTTTGAAGAATGCACCGATTATGCCGCCAACTACCGCACCAACACCGGCACCTCCTGCAACACCTGCAACGCCTTCTGCTACATTACCGCAAATACCGCCTATCTTTTGAATTCGTTTTTTACCGGTTTCATTATCAATAGGATCTCCAAAACAGTATTTAAGGGTTTCTTCAGCATATCTTTTGTGATAATCTTTCTTGTCTAAGAAAGATTTATGGAAACCATGCCAGAATGCACTGTCACCATACTGTTTAATCTCTGTTTTTAAATCAACAATTTCACCTGCATTAGGAGATAGTTTCTGAGAATATAACATGCTTATAAAATTATCCACATTCTGTTTTGAAGTCATATTTCCTGAATTGTTACGGAAATATTCGCCATGTTTTTTATAAATCATATTTTTTAAATCATCATATCTCATGCATATTGCATCTTGATTACCGGCATGAACTGCATCAGCTAAATTTCTAATACCTTGATCTATATCACCATCTATCATTGCACTTTCAAATACTGTTCTTTCGTGGTCAGATAGTTGATTAACTTGATTTTGTTGTAATAAAGAATGCATTGCAGAAGAATGTTGTAATTGATTTTTTTCAATATCTTGCTGCATTTGAACCATTTGGGACATAAATGTAGGATTATACATACCTCCCATCATACCCATAGAACCCATTGAGTAAGGTGACATTGTACTAAGTCCGCCCATTCCGGTTAATCCG
>CADBPN010000078.1 GCA_902796585.1 uncultured bacterium | reverse complement strand
TCCGCCTAAAATTAATGATAAGAAAATAATTGTCGGATGCAAATCCATTAATTTGCTGAATGCATAAGGTCTAACCAAATTATTTTCTACAAGTTGTGCCAAAACCATAACAATAAGCGTTGTAATAAGCACCTTAGCACCAAATTCATAAACACCAATTAAACAAATTACAATCGCAATTGCAGGACCTATAACCGGAACTATATCCAAAATTGCAGCTATGATTGCAATAGAAATTGCATAAGGGTTTCGCAAAATTAATAAACCGACTGCGTTTACAACAAAAACACTTAACACAGCCATTGTTTGAGCAAATACATATCCGCCCATTTTTAAGGATATATTATCAATAATCTCTTCCGCTCTAACCTTTGTATTTGCAGGAAAATATTTTAAAACAGTTTCTTTAATGTTCTTTTTATCTTGCATAAAGAAAAACAGAAATATTAAACCTGTTAAACAATAAGCAAAACTTGAACCCATGCCTTTTATTAATTCTACAACGTAATCTATTGCGCCTTCAGTAGAACTTGCCATAGAAGCAGTAAGTCCGTCAATATCAATTTTTGTTATACCCATTGCTTGAAATAAAGCATTGCCTTTAATTGCTTCATCTAAATTCTTAACATAATTAGGATATTCCCTAATTAATTCACTAATTTGGTAAGCACCTAACATAAATATAAATGTCAACAATATACCTAAAATAGATAATGCCCCAAATAATACAATGCATGTTGCTGCAGGTCTCGGCATTTTCTTTTCTAATTTGTCAACAATAGGATTAAGAGAACAGGCAAATACTAAAGAAATAAATAGCATTATTGCTACATCGACATTTGTAAACATAAAAAACAAACAAATTACAATAAAACAACCAAAAAGAATAGTATTAATTGGTATTTCATTGTTAAACAACTTTATCATATTTCCTCCTGTTAGCTTTATAACAACAAAATTATCATATACTAAATTTGATTATTATTCAATTTATTCAATAGAAAAATTAGAATTTTTATACATTGAGTTGTTTTTTTACTCTTTTATTTCTGCAAACTTGGCAGCCATTGTCGGGTTGTTTCTTGTTAAGCGTTTTATGCTTAAATCTTCTGCTTTATTATTGGCAAGTCTCAAGTTGTTTTCTGATGACAAAAGTGCTTCTTTTGTTTTTTGAAGATGGTCAATTGTTTTATCTATTTCTTCAATCGCTGTTTTAAATTTTCTGCTTGCAAGTTCATAATTTTTTGCAAATTTTTCTTTAAATTCATTCATTTCGTTTTCAAAATTAGAAATATCGATATTTTGATTTCTTATAACAGCAAGCTCTTGTTTGTAACTTAAAGAATTAAGCGCTGCATTTCGTAACAAAGTAATTATAGGAATAAAAAATTGCGGTCGAATTACATACATCTTAGGATATTTGTGGGACATATCAACAATCCCTGTATTATAAAGCTCGCTATCCGGTTCTAAAAGTGAAACAAGAACGGCATATTCACAATTTTTTTCTCTTCTGTCTTTGTCTAACTCTTTCAGAAAATCTTCATTCTTCTTTTTTGTAGATGTTGAATCCATTTCATTTTTCATTTCGAACATTATAGAAATAAACTCAACTCCTGTATCATCTTTATCACGATATATGAAATCACCCTTACTGCCGGAAGAAGCATCATTATCTTTTTCAAAATAAGCATTTTGAAATCCTGTTGCCCGGAGCTTATTAAATTCTATTTCGCAATGTTGTTCAAGGCTTTCACCAACCATTTTTGTAGAAAGTTTTGATTTAAAATCCTTGTAGTGAGCGATTTCTTCATCTTTAAAACGAAGTTTTTCTTCATATTGCTCTTTTAAAGATTGTTCTTTTAGCAAGCTTTCTTTTTCACTTGTTTCAATTTGACCGTTTAGTTTTGTTATAACATTTTCTTTTTCTGCAATTTCTTTTTCTTTATCCGTAATAGCTTTAGTTATAGCAAGTTCTGTATCTTTTTTGCAGGCATCAATTTTTGCTTCAAGTTCAGCAATTTTTAAATCTTTTTTGTTTAATTGTTCTTTGTAATCTTGTTCTGTTTCAATTGTGGCAAGCTTAACGGCAGTTTCTTTCTCTGTTTCAAATTGAGCGGAGCGTGAATCCATTTCTTTTTCAAATTCTTTATCACGAACTTGTTTAACTATTGCCGCATATCCGGATTCATCAACTTGAAAAACTTCACCGCACTTTGGACATTTAATTTCCTGCATATTTTATACTCCATGAAACGTTATCTTTACCAATAATACTACATAAAAAAGCAGCAAAAGACAATTACAATTTATCGGCTTAGACTTTTTGTAATTATTATGTACAAGTTAACAAAAATAAAACCTACAAACATTCCGGTTATTACATC
>CADBPN010000077.1 GCA_902796585.1 uncultured bacterium | reverse complement strand
CGTAAAGACCTACAGAGGCGAAAATACTTGGAGGGCCACCTCCTGGGAAGATAGCACGCTGCCAACATCTAAATTTCAAAGACCTTAGATTTCAATTGGATGATTAATCTAAGGTCTTTTCAATTTGATGTGGTCTTACTCATTCGCGTTGAACGTGTCTTCGGTTTTTCTTTTTAGAAGAAATGCTTCTTCCAAAGAAAAAACCTCCGCACTCCGCTCATTCGCGCTGCCAACATCTAAATTTCAAACTTTGAATCTTTCTAAGAATGAGCTAATTGGTAATAATGCATCTACCGTAGGTGCTGCATATACAGCTGTGGCTGAATTTGAAGGCACTTATTATCATTTAAGAGATTTGTTTTTAGCATCAGATAAAGGTGAAAAGTTTGATAGAAGCCTGTGTGAAGCTGTATTAAAATCAGCAAAGACCACATCAGAACAAAAAGATTGTTTAAGATTACTTCAGAATATGTTAAATAAACGAAATGCAGAAAACGGAGCAACCCTGCTAAATGATATGTATAGAAACTCAGGCAATCAATACAGTTGGCTTATGAATGATTTTATAAAGCCAAATATTGCGGATGGTGGAAGATTTGAACGAGTTAAATGGATTAGAAATATATTAGAAAAAAGATAACAAATTTAACTTTTTATACGTAAAAATAAGCCAAATTAAATATATAAATTTGGCTTGTTTTTAATATTCAGTCATTAGAAATTTTTTCTATCAGATATTTTCAAAAAAATCAATCATAACATCAAGAATTACGGTTCCTGAATGTTGGATAGCTTTTTCAATAGCCGGTTTTAATTCTTCTTTTTGTTTCACTCGGATTGCCATTAGGTCGTATGCTTCTGCGATTTTAACAAAATCCGGGTTGGTCATTTCTACTTGATATCTGTTTTTATATATTTTTTCTTGCATTTGTCGAACCATTGCCAAATAGCCATTATTCATTATGACAATCTTTATCGGAATATTATGTTCTCTGCATGTTGCAAGTTCTTGTAAATTCATTTGGAAAGAACCGTCTCCTGTTATATTTATTATTAAATTGTCCGGATTTGCGGTATATGCTCCGATTGAAGCCGGCAGACCAAATCCCATTGTTCCCATTCCGCCGGATGTAATAAATTTACGAGGTTTATTAAAATTAAAAAATTGCGCGGTAAGCATTTGATGTTGTCCAACATCTGTTACTATAATTGGTTCATAGGATTTTGTATAATCAGAAATTGTTTTCAAAACAAAAGACGAATGCAATCTGTCTGACGAATCTTCATTTTCATACATTTCTGATTTTATTATATTTATTTGATTATCCCATTTATTTAAATATTTAATATTTTTGTAATTCTTGATATAAAAATTTAAAAATTCAGAGGCATCTGAAATTATGTTCAATTCAAAATCTTCTGAAATTTTATCGATATTAATACTTACTATTTTGGCTTTTTTAGCAAAATTTCCGTTTTTACATGTAGAACGGTCTGAAAACGCCGAGCCGATTGCAATTATTAAATCGGCATTATTTAATGCTGCATTAGCTTGATAAGTTCCGTTAATACCAATCATTCCTAAATAATTTCTATCTTCAGATGGGTATATACCAATACCCATAAGTGTCGATACTATCGGGCAGCTAAGTAACTTCGCAAAATTATTTATTTCTACTGAAGAATTTAATCCGCCTCCGCCAATAAGGATTAGAGGCTTTGTTGATTTTTCAATTAATTTTGTAAGTTTTTCGGATTCTTTTTCGAAAGATTTTACCGGTATTATTGGTTTTGCTATATTTTCTTTCTCAGACAAACATTCAGATTCTAATATGTTTCTAGGTAAAATGATTACAACAGGACCTTTTTTCCCTGTCTGAGCATCAATAAAGGCTTGTTCTGTTATTTGCGCTGCGTTATCATTTTTTTGTAATTTATATACTTTTTTTGAACAAGGTGTAACGACAGATTCTATATCAATATTTTGAAACATTTTTCCGCTTATACTTTCGGAAGAAATGTCGCCAATTAGTACAACAAGAGGGGTTGAATCAGCGTATGCGTTAGCAATACCTGTAATAGTGTTTGTAAAACCCGGGCCTGATGTTACAAGAACAACACCGGTTTTTCCGCATACTCTCGCATAACCTTCTGCTGCATGAACAGCTGCTTGTTCGTGTCTTACCAAATAATGCGTAATCTCTTTTGCTTGTGATAATTCATTGTAAATACTTAATACGGCAGCACCGGGGTAACCAAAAATACTGTCAACACCTTGCTTTATAAGTGTTTTGACAATAATCCCCGCATTTGTTTCCGTTAGTTTTTTACTGATGACGATTCCGTTACTCATAGCAAAGTTATTATAACCCAATGAAACAATAATGTTAATAGTACATAAGAAATTATTACAATATATTATTTTTATCACCTCAAGTATAAATTCCTCTATATGATTGATGCTCTCATTGCAAAAATATTTTATGATAGTTTAGGACTTATAGTGGGGGTAAGAGTAGTTTGTTAAAATGTTTTTAACGATTACCGGAAAAGACACAAAATGATTGATTCAATATTTTTTGATGATTTATATAAAAAATTTGCTTGGTATGATTCTTTATTCACGCCGGTAGTGTCAAATTGCAGTCAAGAATTCTTTTTTGACGGATTTGAATATAAACTTGCATCTATAAGTACAAATATGAATGTTCTTGCACAAAATGATACATTTTTTGTTACAAAAGTAAAAATAAATGCAAAGAATGACGTTTATATAAGAATATCTCAGGATGCTATTAATGTAATATTAGACAGAGTATTAGGCAAAAACAACAGAAAGTTTGAATTAACAGAAGTCTCAGAATTGGAAGCAAGAATAATAACAGCTTTTAATGATATGCTTTATGAATCATTGGCTCCGAATTTTAAAATTGAGCCGCAGAGAAGGTACAATGAGATTTTACATCTTACTTATTTTGTCAAAAGCGAAGCTTCTGATAATGCGGCGAAATTTATAATTTCGCTGCCGAAAGATATTCTTGAGTATCCTGAAGAAGAAGAAAAACAACCAAAATTTACTGATTATGATTTTGCGGAAAGTCCGGTTCTTGTAAACTTATTTTTGGGACAAACAACATTTCCGGTTGCGGATATAAAACGGCTTGATGTTGGTGATGTAGTTGTCTTTGATAACAGTAATTCTTCAGAAATGACATTAAAATGTGAAAACATAGAACATAAATTTCAAATAAAACCAAATCCAGATATAGTTATAGCTTACGAAAGCGGCGGAGGAAATAACGAAATGATTGAAAATGGAAATGATAATCTTTGGGATAGCATTCAAGTTGATATGAGTGCTGAATTTGATAAGGTTAAAATAACGTTGGGAGAACTTAAAAATATTGAAGAAGGTTTAATAGTTGACTTAGCTTCTGTATATGATAACAAAGTATCTCTAAAAGTCGGCGGCAAAAAAATTGCATCAGGCGGACTTGTTATTATAAATGACAGATTTGGTGTAAGAATTGAAAGCGTACAAGAAGCACAAGGAAATGCTTCTTCCCATGACGTTTCACCGGATTCTGAAGAAATAAATGAGAATAAAGAAGGTGAAGATTTTGATTATAGTGACTTTGAAGTCGATAATCAAGAAGGTTGATTTTAAGAATAATATAATTAAATAAATGATATAGAGAGGATATTGTTGAGATGGGATATATTGCAAATTTTATTGTTTATACTTTGGCAATGTTAGGTGTAATTGTATTTGCACTATTTGTTTTTAAAAAGACAACAGTTTCAGGCTGCGGGAGAGCATCAAAACATTTAAGAGTGATAGATTCAATGTCGCTTGGTCAAAGAAAAATGCTTTATATTATAGAAGCCGGTAAAGAAAAGTTTTTAATCGCAGGCGATGTCGATAAAACTTCTTTAATTTCAAAGCTTGAACTTAATTCTAATGAAAATGAAATGGTAACATCTAAACAAGCTCTAAAAGAGGAAACATTAAATACAAAACAAACATTCCAAGATACTATGAAAAGTTTATCGCAATTTTCATACCTCGATAGGAGTATTCTTGGTAAACAAAATAATAAAACATCTCAAAATGCTGCAAAAAACGGTATAACAACATCAGTAATGAGAAATTTGGCTGAAAGGATGAAGAATTAATATGGATACAGCATTACAAACAATGAATCCTGTTTTACAATTACTTACGGTGATGAGTTTATTTTCTCTTTTGCCGTTTGTATTCTGTTGTATGACTTGTTTTTTGAGATTCACAATAGTATTTTCTTTATTAAAAACAGCAATGGGTGTTCAGGTTCCGCCGGCAATTGTAACAATAGGTCTTTGTATGATATTGACTTTTTATACTATGGGCGGAGTATTTCAGCAAATGTATGAAAAGGGATCTATTCCTTATCAACGTAATCAAAATCTGATTATGGCAGTAGATGAAGGTTCTAAACCTTTAAAAGAATTTATGTTAAAACAAACAAGAGAAAGTGATTTGGCATTTTTTATTGAATTAAAACATAAAACACCGCCAAAATCTCCGGATAGTATTACAATTTGGGAAGTAGCTCCTGCTTATATTTTAAGTGAATTAAAAACAGCATTCGAAATTGGTTTTATAGTTTTTGTTCCGTTTATTGTCTTAGATTTGGTAGTTGCAAATATATTATTGGCATTAGGTATGTTTATGTTATCACCTACAATTATATCTTTGCCTTTTAAACTTCTCATCTTTATTGCAGTAGACGGTTGGGCGCTTATTGTTCAAGGGCTGGTACAAAGTTATAACTAAATTTCAACGTAAAGGAACTAAAAAATGGAAATGTTAACTGAATATTTAGCAAAAGGTTTTATGGTAATGCTTTCAATATCTATGCCATGCGTATTAACTGCAGCTGCCATAGGTTTAGTTGTCGGTATTATTCAAGCCGTTACGCAGGTTCAAGAACAAACAATTGCAGCAGCACCTAAAATATTTGCTGTATTTTTAGTTATTGTAATTGGAGGACTCGGTTTTATAAAACTTTTAACAAACTTTTTCCAAGAAGGAGTCGGTATAGCATTTAATGCAGTTCCTAAAACTGATACGTATGCACTTCCTGCTGATTATTATAAGTATACAACTCCTTTTGAAGGAGAAATGAAAGATAAATTCAAAGATGTTCCGACTGTCACTGAAGTAATGAAAAATCCCGGAAAAGTTCCTTATATTGATAAAGCACAGAAAATTAAATATCAAGGGTCTCCTAGAGCTCCTATGCCAAAGGGTAATTTTGTTGAAATAAATAAAATGCTTGGTAGGTAATTATGAATAGAGATCTAAAATTTGGAAATTTAAAATTATTATTTTTTTCTCTTTTATTTACATTTATGCTTCCTGCGTACAGTTTTGAAGACATAATAATATCTTCATCTGAAAAAATTACCGACATAAAAATAGAATTTAATAATATTATAAATGTCTATCCTTTAATAACATTAACTAATGACAAAAAAATATTGATGGTTGAACCTTTAAAAGAAGGTTCTTCAAGATTTATAGTTACAAAAGATAAGAAAGAGCAGGTAGTATTTTCTGTGAAAGTAGAAAAGGATAAGACTGTAGTGGAAGCTCCGGAAAGTTTTGAAGTTTTACCTTTGGATATTCCGGTTGATATATTTGAATACGAGTTTGATTTAGACGAACCTCCGGAGGGACATTGGACGAATTAGTAAGACAGATATCATTACAATTCCCTGAATTTTCCCGCTGGTTTTCGGCAGGGTTTATTGTTTTTGCAAGATTACTCGGATTTATAAGATTTGCTCCTATTTTTAACAGGAAAGAAATTGCGGGGCTTGTTAAACTTGCATTTGCATTTATTCTAACTGTAATTATCACACCAATTTTAAAACCGGGAATGCCTCCTGCGGATATTTCACCGATGTTTTTGATTCTTTTAAATTTTGCTGCAGGTGCAATTATAGGTTATATTGCGCAATTAATTATACTTGCAATAGAATCCGGCGGGGATATGATAAATACTCAAATGGGTTTATCTTCTGCAATGGTTATGGATCCTTCAACAAATAGTCAAACGTCTATTTTAAGCCGCGTAATTACACTGCTTGGTTTAATAATTTTTATTGAGCTTGGCGGTTTTTATTGGATGATTAACGCTCTTATAAGAAGTTTTACAATTTTTCCTGTGTATGCAGTTTCTATTCCATTGGAAAAAATTATTAATCTTGATTATTTAGTTTTAACAACTTCAAATGTTTTATATATGGGGCTGCAAATTGCGTCTCCTGTACTTTTAGCAACATTAGGGCAAGATATTATTCTTGGTGTAATTTCAAAAACGGCGCCTCAGGTAAATGTATTTCAATTAAGCTTCCTGTTTAAACCGGTTTTTGGTGCTGCAATTATGGTGTGGATTCTTCCCATGTTAATAAATGTAATTTCGGATTTCTTTTTATCATTTTCGAGTATTTATTAAAAAGTCGATGTGGTTGTAAAGTAATTACAAATTTTAAAAAGATAGAATTTGTTTTTCTCGCACGCTAATGACGTAACAAAATCTTTACAAAATTACATACTTTATTGAATTGAACACGTATTTAGAGTATTTTATTCATGTCACAAATTATTTAGGAATTACGATATGTTAATGGAAAAGAATCAAGTAGAAAACGGATTCATTATTAACTTAAGCAATGTCAAAAATACAACCCAGCTTGTTTTTGAATTAAGTTCAATAATGGAACATCCGGATGTAAAAGGAAAAAATGTTTGTTTAAAGCTGGGAAGCTTGGATTTAAAGCAATCCCAACTGTTGAGTATAAAGGCATTGATTGAGTCTATGAGTGCAACATTGGCTTTTATTGATACTATTTCTGAACAAACAGAGGCATCAGCGTCAAGTCTGGGAATTATGATATCGAAAGTAGATGAAAATGCTATAACCGAAGGGATTACACCAGAGGCTCATGAAGAAATTAAAGATGAAATGGTTGAAGTAAAAACAGAAACCGGCGAAATAAACAATAAACAAGCGGTAGAGATTATGGCAGATATAAAATTGCCTGATTTTAGTCCGATAGAAACAACAGAAGGTATTGAAGATATTTATGATGAAACTTCAACTCAAGAGTTGTCGGAAATTATACCTTCAGATAACTTTGAAAGTGCGGACTTTACGTCATTGGCTGAACACGAAGGTTTAATTCCCAAAGAAGATTCAAGCAAGTATATTTTATTGGATACAGGAAATGTTCTTCCTGAAGGTATTGAAGAAAATTCAGAAGATACTTCATCAATGCCGACTTTATACTTAAGTCAAACTCTTCGTTCAGGACAGACTGTTAGTTATGAAGGAAATATTTTAATTATCGGAGATGCTCATCCCGGCAGTGAAATTGTAGCCGGCGGTGATATTACAGTTTGGGGTATACTAGGCGGTATTGCGCATGCAGGTTGTAACGGAAATATTACTTCAAAAGTTAGAGCGTTAAAATTAAATGCAATTCAATTAAGGATAGCAGGATTATATGCAAGACGTAATGATACTCTTAACGTACCTTACGTTCAAAAATCTAATGAGTTTTCTCCTGAAGAAGCTCAAATTGAAGACGGAAAAATAGTAATTTATAAAAAATTAAGGAGAGATTAATGACTGGTCGTGTAATAGTAATAACCTCCGGAAAAGGCGGGGTAGGAAAAACTACAACAAGTGCAAATATAGGTACCGCTCTTGCAAAATCAGGATATAAAGTTGTTTTGATTGATACAGATTTGGGACTTAGAAACTTAGATTTGCTTTTAGGACTTGAAAACAGAATTGTTTACACAATTGTAGATGTTATTGAAGAACGTTGTAAACTAAAACAAGCTCTAGTAAAAGATAAAAAGAATCCTAATTTATCTCTTCTTGCAGCGGCTCAAACAAGAGATAAAACAGCAGTTAATGCAGAACAGTTAAAAGAAATTTGTGAAACGTTAAAAGAAGAAAATGATTTTGTTCTTGTTGACTGTCCGGCAGGCATAGAGCAAGGTTTCCAAAATGCAGTAGCCGGAGCCAGTGAAGCAATAGTTGTTACAACTCCTGAAATGTCTGCAATTCGTGATGCCGACAGAATTATTGGTTTGTTAGCAACAAAAGAAGAAATTACAAGCACAAAACTTCTTTTGAACAGAGTTCGTCCAAGTTTGATAAAATCAAATGAAATGATGAGCGTTGATGACGTTGTCGGAATATTAGAAATACCTTTAGTGGGTATAATCCCTGAGGATACAGGTATTATAACATCAACAAATAAAGGTGAACCGATTGTAAATGATGAAAATGCTCTTGCAGGTAAAGCATATCGAAATGTAGCGCAAAGAATATTAGGTGAGGAAGTTCCGTTCTTGGATTTAGATGAACCTAAAGGTTTTATGGCTAAGATTAAAAATGCAATCGCAAAATTGAAAGTGAAGGTGTAGAATGGGAATTTTCACTGATATATATAATACAGTTGCAAAGTTCTTTCGTCCGACCGAAGACATAGAAGATGCATCAAAATCAGTTGCGACAAATCGTTTAAAGCTTGTCTTGATGCAAGATAGAACGAATTTAACTCCAAAGATTCTGGAACAAATGAGAAGCGAGCTTATAGATTTGTTATCCAGATATGTTGAATTAGATAAAGAACTTTTGGACTTGAATTTTGAACAAGAAGGCGATCAAGTAGCGTTAATGCTTTCAATTCCTGTTATAAGAGCAAAAGATGAAGATGAAATAGAAGCTGCTATAAAAGCACATAAAGAAGCTCAGGTATCGGGAGAAGAATCAGAAAATTCAGAAGAAACTGAAATTGAGTCAGAAACAGACTGCACAGAATCTGAAGAAACAGAAAATATAAACGAAGAAGATGACGGAGCAATTGATGACCCCGGGGCAGAAGCAGAAAAAGTAGAAGCAATAGCAAAAGAACTTCAAACTCCAAAAAAAATTATAAAAAAGAAGGAAGTTTCCGCTCCTGAAGATATCGGCAATAATCCTTTTAGGCAAGTCGATTCAGAAGATTCAACAAAAATAGAAAGCTCAACAGAAGTATAATTTTACAGAGGGTGTCTAAAAAGTCAAATAATTGATACCCTCCCGTATCTCTAACCTTTTCTCGCGAAAAGCTAAGAGCTACTCCCTCCCTAATTAGGGAGGACTGGGGTGGGTTTTATCCTGTAAGGGAAATTAATCAAAAAATGTACTTTTTATGCACCCTCATCTTGAACATGTTTTATATCTATGCCTGCAAGAGTTCGGGTTGCTTTTGCGAACCTAAAAGAACCGGGTGGAGTAGTTAAAAAAAGTGAAAAAGCAAAACCTGCTCCTAATCCGATTAGAGAGCCTGTGACAATTCCTAATATTCTTTTAGCTGCAGATTTTGTTCCTATTGTAGTAATTGCAGATGCAACACCGCCAATTATACCGGCTCCTGCAACACTGGCAATCGATAAGTTTTTTCGTCTGTTAATATCATACGGTGAAGAATTTGCATCAACATAACTCTTTATTTCCGGTGCTGTTTCAATAATATCATTGTAGGCAGATTCAAAAGTGTCCGCTTCATCTTCCGGAATAGAAATCCTTCCGGCGGTACTTCCACCGGAATCAGTTACCGCATATACAATTCTTCCATTAACACTATTGCCCGTACGTTCAATTCTTCCGTAAGGGTTTTGATTAAATCTCAAAGAATCTATTCCGCTAACCATTAAAGACCACCTATTTCACACTACTATATTATACCATATTTATATAAAAATATGAATATTATAAGTGAGCATTTTTAGGTACAACTGTAACTCCGCCTTCTGATACGTAAAAACCTCTTTTTATATCTTCTTCCCTGTTTACACCTATTTTTGTGTAAGGAGGAACATCTACATTTTTATCGATAATAGCTTTTCTTATTTCAGAGTACCTTCCTATGTTAACATTTTCCATCAGTATACTGTCTGAAACTGAAGAGAAACTGTTTATTCTGACTTCCGGTGATAATACGCATCTTGAAATAGTTCCGCCGGAAACGATACAACCTTCTGAAACCATAGAGTTTGTAGCCATGCCGACCCTGTCACCTTCCTGCCATACAAATTTAGCCGGAGGATAGTTATAATTAAACGTTCTCAAAGGCCATTCTTTAGAATATAAGTTCAATTCCGGTTGGTATTCCAGCAAATCCATATTAGCTTGCCAATATGCATCAATATTTCCTACATCTCTCCAATAACCTTTTTCTTTTTCAGTCATGCCGGGGAAATAATTTTCGTTAAAATTGTAAATAAATACATTTTTACCTTGTTTTAGAAGCATAGGTATAACATTTTTTCCAAAATCGTGGTGTGAATCTTGAATTTTAGCATCTTCTTCAAGAGCATTAACAAGAATATCCTTGGTAAAAATATAATTTCCCATAGAAGCCAAACACATTTTAGGGTTATTTGGCATAGGTTTTGGGGGAGTTTTTGGTTTTTCTATAAAACCGGTTAATCTCCAATTTTCATCAACTTCAATTATTCCAAATTCGCTTGCTTCTTCAATTGGAATTGGAATCGCAGATATTGTAAGATCGGAGTTTTTGTTTTTATGGTATTTAAGCATTTGGTAAACATCCATTTTATAGACGTGATCCCCTCCGAATACACAAACATAATCAGGGTTTTCGTCGTGAATATGGAAAATATTTTGGTAAACGGCATCAGCAGTTCCCAAATACCAAGAGCCTCCGGTTCTCATTTGTGCCGGAACCAAGTCTACATATTGGTTTAAAAATGGTGAAAGTGCCCATCCTTTAGATATATGTTTATTTAATGAGTCAGATTTGTATTGAGTCAGCACTTTAAGTTTGAAAAAGCCGGAGTTTATAAAATTGTTTAATACAAAATCAATGATTCTGTATCTGCCTCCAAAAGGTACTGCCGGCTTTGCCCTGTCTTGAGTTAACGGGAACAAACGTTTACCTTCTCCACCGGCTAAAATCATAACCAAAGTGTCATCTATTGACATATTAACCCCCCACTAATAAACTGTATACAATAATTATATTATCAAAAATTTTATTTTATTAAAATAACTCTTTAGAATAAAATTATTTTTTTAACGCATTTTCTAGCGCTTTTTCTAAAACTTCTATTTTAGATTCAAGAACTTTTACCCTTGCAGAATTTGTATCAGAGGTTATAGACTCTTTTTCCAGCTCTCTTTTATATGAATTAAGAGCGTTAGTTTTGCTGTTTAATTTTAAAAACATTAAAAACATACCAAAACCTATTCCGGAAATAAAAATACCGGCAAGCTCCCATTTTCCTGTTAAATAATAGTAACTATACCAGCCTTCAGACAGTGATAGTAGCAAAAGCAAGAGACCTAAAATATTTTTTTTCATTTAATTATCCTCCATATATATTGTATACCAAATATGGAGGATATAATTTAATGGTTTGAGAGTTTTTATTTTTAAGCGGT
>CADBPN010000076.1 GCA_902796585.1 uncultured bacterium | reverse complement strand
TGGGCCGCAGTGGACTCGAACCACCGACCTCACCCTTATCAGGGGTGCGCTCTAACCACCTGAGCTAGCAGCCCACACTATGTTTATATTAACTTTTCAAAAATCCTTGTCAAGGGCTTACCCTTATCAGGCCTCTCTCAAAAACGTGACATTTAGTCACCTTTTTGTTCGGCAGAGTGCTCTAACCACCTGTGTCAGAAACCCTCTTTCTCTAGGCAAAAACTTCAGCCAGTGTAATTTTCACCCGACTTTTTTAATCTATCATAGACATATTTTTAAATCAAGTATTATATATATTTTTTTTAAATTGTATCTTTAATATGTTTAATGTACACTATTTATGAGGAAGTACATTATTATGACATTATTATATTTTTATATAACTATCTTTACAATATATTTTACTATTCTTTCAATTGTGAGCTTAAAATCACAGAAAAAAATTCGGGATAAATATACTTCAAAGGATTCTAATATCTGTGTTATTGTTTACGCTTCAGGCGAAGTACCAATGCTCGAAAACTTGGTTAAACAATTAAAAAACCAAACATATTTACATCACAAGTATACAATCTACGTAATATTAGATAAAGTAGAAAATCCGCCTGAATTTATTTTTCAAACTGATTTAGACATAAATCTGATTAATATCAATAATTTAGAGCCAATCGGAAAAAGCCAAGCTTATTCCATAATCGGGGAAAAACTTTCAGAAGTTCCTAATATAGACGCGTATGTATTTTTAGATGCAAAAAATTACATTGATTCTGACTTCATGTCAAATGTTAATTTTTATTTAAGCAAGCACGATGTATTTATTCCTGAAATAAATTACATTGGAGAATACAAAGACATGAAATTCTGGGATTGCGTAAGAGTTACTTACACGAGATACATAGAAAACTTTATTTACACATCACGCTCAAGGTTAGGACTTACTAACTTAATAAATACTGATGCCTTTGTTATTAAACATGACTTATTAAATAAAATAGGCTCTTTTGATTTCAGAGATAAAAATTCTGAAATGCAATACACTTTAAAACTTGCAAATATCGGATGCGAATGTGCGTTTATACCGGAATTAAAAATCTACAAAGCTATTAATAGCTATGATTTAAGGATTCCATCATTGTCTAAAAGATTTCAATTATTCTGGAGCAATTTTTCTTCTTGCAAAACTTTCAAAGGTTTTGAATATATTTGTTCACAAGTTACACCAAATTTCTTAACTTGTTTATTTATATATTTGGTTTTAATCTCGCATACCAGCAAATTTCCTTTTATCGTCAGTTATACAGTTATATTAATATCTGCAATAATATTATCATTAGCGTTCTGTGCAAGTCTTATTAATGCCCAAATATATGCTAAAGAATATTTATATTTATTTTCATATCCGATTTATTCAATAGCGCACATCATTAAACACTTTCCGTTAATCCGATTTGTAAGAAATCTTATCAGCAAATCAAACAGGAAACATGTTGTAGAAAAAATGACAACCGATGTCTTTGTTACAGACGGAACAAATGATTATAAATGTAAAATTGAATTAATTTCAGACAATGGTTTGGCGAAAGTTCGCTTCTTTAACAGAGGTAAATCTTACACTACGAAAAATAACCATTTGAGAATGGTTGATGCAATAAAAGAACTTGCGGTAAAAATGGAAGATTATGGTTTATCTCTAAAAGCATGCCAATGCTGTAAATATTTTCAGCCTGTAATTGACGGCTCAACAAACATGGTAACAGGCTGCTGCAAGTGTAATTTTGAAGGCAGAGTAGACGGTGACATGATACCTACTTTAATTTGGAATACTTGCCCGAAATTTGAAAAAATTAATATCGTTAGTTTGTTCTAACTCGATTACTAATATAAATGTATTTTTGTTCAGAATAAACTAAATTAATCAAAAGATAGTAACAGAAAGGATTATAAAATGACAAACAGAGTTTTATTATGCATAATGGACGGTTGGGGCATATCAGGGAACAGCAACAGCAATTATGATGCAACTAAAATGTGTAATGCTGTTAACGTACCTAATTTAATTAAAAACGAACCTTCTGCATTAATTCACGCAGACGGAGAATTTGTAGGATTACCTGCCGGTCAAATGGGAAACAGTGAAGTAGGACACTTGAATTTAGGTGCAGGAAGGATTGTATATCAGGATTTATCAAAAATTAACAACGCAATAAAAGATGGTTCATTCTTTAAGAATGAGAAGTTCTTAGAAGCCATTAATCACGCAAAGAACAACAATTCTTCTTTACATATCTACGGATTAGTTTCAACCGGTGGTGTTCACTCTTCATTGGACCACGTTTTAGCATTAATTAAACTTGCTTCTCAAGAGGGTTTAAGCAAAGTATACATACACGCATTTTTAGACGGAAGAGATACTCCGCCAAGCAGTGCTTGTGAATATTTGCAAATTGTAGAAGATGAACTAAAAAAATATAACCTGCCTAAAATAGCTTCTGTTGTCGGACGCTATTATATAATGGACCGAGACAACAGATGGGATAGAGTTGAAAAAGGCTATAATTGCTTGCTATTTGGAGAAGGAAACAAAGCTGATTCAGCAGTAGAAGGAGTTAAAAAATCATACGCAGAAGGTATTACGGATGAATTTGTTTTACCTATCGTTGTTGGCGGTGAAGAATCAAGAATTCAAGACAATGATGCTATAATATTCTTTAACTACAGACCTGACAGAGCCAGAGAAATAACAAAAGCTATTAATTTCAAAGATTTTGACGGCTTTAACAGAAAAAAAGTGTTAAATAATATTTATTATTGCACAATGACAAGTTATGATGCATCATTTGATTTTCCTGTTGCATTTCCAAAAACTAAACCTGTAAATATATTAGGTGATGTATTGGAAGCTAATGGTATAAATCAATTTAGAACAGCAGAGACTGAAAAATATGCTCACGTAACTTTTTTCTTTAATGGCGGAATTGATGAACCTCAGCCTCATGAAACACGTAAGCTGGTTGCATCTCCAAAAGTTCCTACGTACGATATGCAGCCTGAAATGAGTGCGCCGGAAGTTTGCGACAATGTTTTATCAGCTATTGAAAACAAAGATTACGGATTCATTTTAGTAAACTTTGCAAATCCTGATATGGTAGGTCATACCGGAGTTTTGGAAGCAGCAGAAAAAGCTTGCAAGACAGTTGATGAATGCGTTGGAAAAATTGCAGAAAAATGTAAAGTATATGGTGTAACAATGGTTCTTACAGCAGACCATGGCAACGCGGAAGTTATGTTTAACGATGAAACAGGAAAGCCGCATACAGCTCACACAACGAACATGGTTCCGTTTGTTATAATAAATGCTCCGTATGAAGTTGAATTACAAAAAGACGGTGCTTTATGCGATGTAGCACCAACTATATTACAATTAATGAATATTAAGCAGCCTGCAGAAATGACAGGTAAAAGTATGTTAAAAGTTCCTGCGTTAACATAGTAATTGAGTATATGTAAAATATAAATATTAAAGGGTTGAATAAAATTATTCAACCCTTATTAATTAATCTTCGTTATTATTTTCAGTCTGTTCTGTTTTAATCTCTTTTCTATATGAACAAGTTCTGTTTGAACAAGATTCAAAAGTTCCGTTTTTTGTGACTTTTTTGACTAACAATTCTCCACATTCCGGACAATTATTTCCGGTCGGTTCATCCCACAAAGCAAAGGAGCAATCGGGATACTTATTACAACCAAAGAAAATCTTTCCGTATTTTGATTTTTTTTCGATAATAGTTCCTTCTCCGCATTTTGGGCATTTTACACCGGTTGAACGAATATATTTTTTTCTGTTTTTGCATTCTTTGCATTCTAAATATTTACCGTACGGACCAACCTTAAATATCATATCCCCGCCGCATTTTTCACATTTTTCATCGGCAATTTCAGGTTCTTTTGTTTCACCTTCATCATTTACGCTATCTAGTTCTGTACTGTTATTAAGAGAAATTATAGTTTTGCAATCCGGATATCCCGAACAACCTAAAAATTGTGTACCGAATCTGCTTGTCTTCACTAACATAACCCTGCCGCAATTCGGGCACTTTTTATCGCTCTCGATAGTAACTCGCTTTGCATCTTTCATTACAGATTGAACTACTTCCATAAAAGGAGCATAAAATTCTTTTAGTACAACATTCCAAACAGCCTTCTTTTCTGCAATTAAGTCGAGCTTTTCTTCCATTCCTGCCGTAAACTTGTAGTCCATTATATTCGAGAACTGTTCAACAAGCTGCTTGCAAACGGTTCTTCCCAACAAGGTCGGAACCAATGCTTTATCACGTTTCTCCACATACTTTCTGGTTTGAATTACTGTAATAATAGTTGCATAAGTAGACGGACGTCCAATTCCATGCTCTTCCAGCGCTTTTACAAGTGATGCTTCATTATATCTTGGTGGCGGTTGAGTAAAATGCTGTTTCGGAGTTACTTCTTTACATTTAACTATATCACCCTCATTTAAATCAGGAATCTTTGCTTCTTTTTCTTCATCCTCTTCTTCTGCATCATTATATAACTTTAAGAATCCGTCAAACATTACTTTACTTGTTCCGGCTTTTAGATTATACTCACCCGCTTTTATATCTATCGTTTTATTAGCAATTGTTGCAGGTGCCATTTGAGAAGACATAAATTTATCCCAAATTAACTTGTATAATTTATACTGATCCGGCTGCAAATAAGGTTTTAAACTTTCAGGAGTTCTCTCCGGATAGGAAGGACGAATAGCTTCGTGAGCATCCTGAACATTTTGTTTGCCTTTTACATAAATATTCGTTTTATCCGGATAATATTCTTTTCCGTAGTTATTTACAATAAAATCTTTTGCCATTTCGTGTGCATCATCTGATATTCGAACACTATCTGTTCTCATATATGTAATAAGACCTACCGGAGTACCGTCTATTTCTATACCTTCATATAGTTTTTGTGCAACCTGCATCGTTTTTTGAACACCAAAGCCAAGTTTTGAACTTGCGGCTCTTTGCAGAGTAGATGTTATAAAAGGTGCAGTAGGCTTTCGTTTTGTTTCTTTTTTTGTTACTTTTTCAACTTCAAATTCAGTCGTAGGAGTTAATAAAAATTCCTTAATTTTATTAGCTTCATCTTCATTATTAATATCAAATTTTTTACCTTTATATTTATTAATTTCTGCTTCAAAGAGCTTACCATCTTTGTCCATTATAGTATGAACAGACCAATATTCTTTAGGAATAAATGCTTCAATTTCTTCTTCTCTTTCGCAAATCATTCTTAAAGCAACTGATTGTACACGTCCTGCAGAAAGATGATAGTTTCCTAACTGTTTCCATAATACGGGAGAAAGTTTATAACCTACAAGCTTGTCTAGAATTTGACGTGTTTGTTGAGCTTTAACTCTGTCCATATCAATCTGTCTTGAGTGCTCAACAGCATATTTAACAGCTTTCGGTGTAATTTCGTTAAATTCAATTCTCTTAACTTTCTCATCAGGAACCGGTAAAAGTTCTCTAACGTGCCAAGCAATAGCTTCTCCTTCTCTATCAGGGTCTGATGCAAGCAATACAAGATCCGAATGTTTTGCTAAATCGCTTAATTTCGTAACAACTTTCTTTTTTTCAGGAATAATTACATAAGTTGGTTTAAAGTCGTTATGGACATCAAAACCTAATGTATTTTCGGGTAAATTTCTTACATGACCGAAACTTGCCTCTATTTGATATCCGTCACCCAAAATTTTTTTTATGGTTTTAGACTTAGCCGGAGACTCAACTATTACAAGAGTCTTACTTTTTTTAGATTTTGTTTCTTTTTTCTCTGCAACTGAAGCTGTCATGCTTTTTTATATCTATCTCCTTCTGTCTGCTCAATCAAGCCTTCTATTTCCATCATAGTTAAACTATTTAAAAGCTCTTCCGTTTCCATTCCGGTTTCGGCTTGTAATTCATCAAAACCTTTCGGCTCAACACTTATTATATCAAAAATAGTTGAATATGAAAGAGGTAAGTTTGTATGATTTTCGCAATTGTTAAAATTAGTTTCTTTTTTGATTTCCCAACCCAGCGCATTAAGAATATCTTCGCCAGTTGTCACCATGGTAGCACCATTTTTTAAGAGTTTATAAACACCTTCTGTATTTTTGTTATTTATTGAACCCGGAACACACATCAATTCTCTGCCTTGCTCAAGTGTAAGGTTTGCAGATATAAGCGCTCCGCTTTTAATTGCAGCTTCTCCAACGACTGTACCGTACGAGAGCCCTGTAACGATTCTGTTTCTTTGCGGAAATCTGAATTTGATCGGCTCAAAGGTCGGGAAGTATTCTGTTACAACAGCACCATATCCGTTTTCCATTTTTTCGTATAAAT
>CADBPN010000075.1 GCA_902796585.1 uncultured bacterium | reverse complement strand
TTGAGTCAAAGAGTTCAATAAAATCATTCAAATGGCTATCTAACCCCGATATGTCTGTAGTTGACTCAAAAAGTACAACAGAAGCTTTAAAAGACATTAAATCTGCAGTCAACAAAGATGTGAAAGAAACTGTAGACGAAGTAAATAATGCAATAGAAGCTCAAAAGAAGAAAATTAACGATACAAAAGATGCTTTAAAAACAACTGCTGATGATTTCAAGAATTTATTTAAGAGTATTAAAGAAAAACCGGCTCAAACAACTGAAACTAAACCTGAAACTACAGAGACCGTAAAACCTGTAACAGAAGAGCCAGCAGCAGTAAATAATTCGGCAGAAACACCAAAAACAGAAACCGCAGCTACAGAACAAACAAAGAATACAGAAACAAAAAATGAGGAATAAAAAATGAAAAAAATACTTTTCGTAATTGATAAACTGGAATTGAAATACTTTGAATTTAACAAACTTGTAACAAATTTTTGGATTATTAAAGAATTTTTGGAAAGAGGTAATAGTGTTTTTATAACAACGATACCTAATTTATTCTTAAAAGGTGATGTTGCATATACAAAATGCTTTGAAACTTTTTCGCAGGATGACAATATTTTTTATAAAAGTGTTTCAATTAATGACATGATTGATAATTTTGATTTGGTAATGTTTCGTCCGGATCCTCCGGTAGATACAGATTACATCAATGCAACATATATTTTTGATTTTGTCAAAAAAGCTAAAGTTATTAACTCCCCACAAGCAATAAGAAATTTCAATGAAAAACTTCATAGCGTTTATTTTAAGGATTTAATGTCTGATAATATCGTGACTGCTTCTTTGCAAGAAATAGAAGATTTTTTGAAAATTAATAAAGAAATTGTCATAAAGCCTTTGAATCGTTGTTTTGGTTCCGGTGTAATGTACTTATATGAAGGTGATCCGAATACGAGAACTATAATTAATACAATGACAAACAATGAAACAACGTTAGTCATGGTGCAAAAATTTATACCTGAGGTTAAACAAGGTGATATACGAGTTTTAACATTGGGTGATAAAGTTTTAAAATATTGTATTAAAAAACTTCCGACAGGTGATGATTTTAAATTTAATACACACAATGATAATTTTATTACAAATGCCGAATTATCAACTGAAGATTTGGAAAACTTTACGCAAGTAGCAAAAAAACTTAACTCAATGGGAATCTCAATGGCAGGATTAGATGTTATAAACGGAAAAATTATTGAGGTCAATGTTACAAGTCCTTGCTACTTTATAAAGGAAATAAACGGGCTTTATAATGTTCATATTGAAAAAGAAATCTGTGACTTTATCTTGACTAATAGCTTGTTATCCGTATAAATATAGTGTATAATTCAATTATATGGTGTATGCCAATATTGGTTTTGCATTGTATATTAAAAGAAGAGTAAAGTTTGTAAGGAATAGTGAAAATATGAAAAAAATTGTTATGATTCTTATAGGCATTATGATTTTAGGCTTTTCAGTAAATATTGCAGAAGCAAAATATAAAGCAACAAGTCCGGAACTTGCTGCAGCAATAAAATTATATAAAGCAAAAAATTATTCGGCATCTTATGTTGCATTAAATAAAATTGTTGAAAAAGATCCGTCAAATGCTTTAGCTTATTATTATCTTGGCATGACATCCGCACAAATGGGAAATAAGCAGGAAGCGATTAATAATTACTCTAAAGTAATAACTCTTTCACCAAACGGAAGAGTCGGTTTATATGCAAAAAAAGGTAAAAGATGCTTAGAAGAAGCATCCAGTTGCAGAGAAACAGAAGAAGACCGAGATGAATTATCAAAATTTATTTACGGTAAGTATGGTAACGGTTTTTCAGAAGAAGCGTTAAAGGTTCATGAAAAAGAACGTATTGAAAATATGAAACGTGAAATAAACAGAGAAGATAGTATAGAGCCTCAAAGATTTAAGGAATACAGAGATTTTTCAAGTGAAGTTCCTACGAATGATGAAATTGTTAATGCAATAAGAACTTTGCAAAAAGCAGGAATAAATATGCCGATGAACAACGGATATAATTCAGAATATGCTATGTTAACCGGCAATTACAATAATAACAATGAATATGAAATTTTGAATTTGCTTATGGGAAATAAAAACGGAAGTGCAAATATTAACCCTCAGCTTATTCAATCTATGTTAACAAGTCAAATGTCAACAGGATTTTAGAAAGAAAAAATATGAAATTAAATACGGCTAAATTTGGAGAAATAGAGATAGAAGAAGACAGAATTTTCAATTTTGTACTTCCGATAATAGGGTTTGATGAACTAAGCAAGTATATTGTGCTGGATCCTAATAAAGATTCAATGTTTAAGTGGCTTCAATCAGTAGAAGACGGTGGTTTGGCATTCCCGATTATTTCAGTTGCCTCATTGGATTATGATTATTCAATTGATTTAGATGACAATGTTGTTGCTGCTCTTGAAATAACAAACGCAGAAAGTTTATTGGTTATGAATATAACTTCTATTCCGCAAGATAATCCGAAAGGAACTACAATAAACTTATTAGCTCCGCTGATTTTCAACCTTGATAATCAAAAAGCGGCTCAAATAGTTCTTTCAGGCTCCGGCTATGATATTAGCCACCCTATGTTTAAAAATATTTAAGTTTAAGGAAAAACATGCTTGTAATTACCAGAAAAAACGGTCAAAAAATAATGATAAACGATAACATAGAAATTACTGTTGTCGAAGCTAAGAATGGTGCTTGTAAAATTGCTATCAAAGCAGATAAAGACGTAAAGATTTACAGAGAAGAAATCTATTTACAAATTAAACTTGCAAACTTGATAGGTACAAGTACAAAAGTTTCCGCTGTTGATTCTGTTACGGATTTGATAAAAGAAGGTACGCATCTTAATGACACAAAACCGGAAGAAACAAATTCCGATGTTATGATTGTTGATAATAAATCATCAAAATCTATTAAAGTTAATAAAAAGAATGACCAAAATTAATGAAGAAAATTTTTTCTTTTTTGATAAAAATGTATCAGATATAGAAATATATCCGAACTCTATTGAGCATGCTTATTTTTTAATTCTAAATGAAGATTTGGACAGTGCGGAAAAAATATTTGCTAAAAATGATTCGCCAAGAGGAATTTGGGGTATTTCTTTAACAAATATTCTCAGAGGCTATGTAAGTAAATATCCGACATTCTTTCAAATAAGAAATTTTATGGAAATTGATGTGGATTTTTTATTAAAGAATAATAAAATTTCTTATGTAGAACAATTTTTAGGTTCTTTAGAATTTTTATCTACAATAAATCAAGAAACATACAAATTTATTGCTCGAGTTATGTATGAAAACCGATTATTAACTGCGGCATTAAAATATATGGAAAAGTCCAAACAAATTTATTACCAAGATCCGGAACTTCATTATATGCTTGCAAAATACTACCTTTCAGGAAGATGTTATGAAGATGCCGAATTTTATATAAATGAATGTTTAAAACTGCTTCCAGAATATTATCCCGCTCTTATATTAAAAGAAAAAATTGAAGAAATGATTGTTTAATAGTATAATTCTTTTTATGAACGGCGATACTTTCACAAGCAGTAAAAAAAATAATATACCCAAAAACTTATTAGAAGATGATAATAATTTCTTCTTGAAGCGTGATGCGCTTTCTGTTTATGGCGAACACGAATCCACTCGCCGTTTAAATGACTATGATTCAAATCTATTAAAAGAAGATGCATATAAAGATGTAAATGATGATGTATTCAAGCTTGAATATAAAATTTCCAAAATGGAAAAAGAAATTAAAGACATTGACGGTCAAATTGTTGCAGCAAAAGAAATTTTTGACTTTGTGACTGCGGAAAAATTATTTGAAAGAAGAAAACAAGTTCTTGTCGATTTAAGAACACTTTATGAAATGTATAATAATGCCAGTTTATCAGCAAAAATTTCAGGCAGTTTAACTTCAAAAATTAAAAGTAAATTTGAAAAGACAAATAATATTTTAACAAATTATTGGAGAATTTTATTCAGAATTTTACCAAAAAAATTGGTAAGATTTTTTGAGATAAAAAGCTCATTAAATAAACTTGAAAATATAAATAAAAGTGTAGATGAACTTATGACATTGAAAATACCATACGGTGAATCGGCGGATAAATATGATCAGCTTTCAAAATATATAGCCAAAGCAAATCTCATTCAGTCAAATATTTCGAGATACATAAAATTATAAATTTTCTTTATTTTGATTCAAATTATTTTGTTTGTTTGTTGTATCTTTTGGGTTAAATATTTTATCTGTAATTCTTCCCAGTTGATTCAATACTATACCGGACAAGAAACCTAATGCCAATGATTTTCCGCCGGAAACTAATCTTGCTGAAGTATACATAGTCGTAGCAGCAGCCCCCAAGAGAGGAATTCCGACTCTATTCATTACAGAATATTTTTCTTGCCTATCTTTTGCATATCCCAATCCCCACAAAAGTGTTAAAAATGATATTAAAATTGTTAAAACATCTGTTGGAGCACAACCTAATCTTAAGTCTCTTATTCTGTCAAAAAAATCTACTGTTTCAAGGTTAACAGAGTTGTCAAATGATTTTACAGCTCTTTTTACAGAATCAGCAGCACCGGATTTTGTTAATTCATAAGGAACAATTTTATAATACAGTGCCATCATTTCTCTAAGATCGCCTCTTTGACTGTCATCCATAAGTTCTTTTATGGTTTTTATATATACATCTTTGTACTCTGCTCGTGTTTTAGATAAATTCTTATTGATTGCCCAGGGAACTTGATGTTTTTCAAGCTTATCAAGTTCTTTTATAAAGGCGGATTTGTTATATTGAAAACCGTCTGAATATTTCGTATACCACTTAATTTTTTCAACGATTTCTGTTCCTTCTTTATCTTGCTGCGGAATGATGTCATTAAGTTCTTCAATATATTTATTGATTAATTTTATTTTATCTTTTTTTGCATAAACAAGAGATTTTCTAACTTGTGCAATCTCACTTGCTAAGTGTGTTTTGTTACCTTGCACCTGCTCTGCGGCTATAAAAGTTTGCCACATTTCTTTACGTTTAAATTTGTTATTGCCGGACCAAAAATCTTTAAATGATTCATCCCAAAAAGTTGAATATAAATTTGCATTCGCTTCGTTTATATACTTATATCTTTTGTCTAATGATTGTTGAGAAATAAATTCATTTATCAAAAGGTTAGCTCTTTCTCTATGAAATTTGGCTTTTTCAACAAATTCTTTGTGAGTATATTTTTTTCCTTTATGTTCTACAATTTCATTTGGACTTTTGTTAAGAATGTATTCATCAAGTCTGTCAATAATATCATTCATTTCTTTAAAATTTTTTTCTGTTTTCTTATAAGAATCAATGACGCTGTTTCTCGATATTTTTTCTGAATAATCAGTTATATATTCGTGGATTTTTTTTGTCGGTTCTGTCTTAAACATAAGTTTCATAAACAAAATATCTTTTAAGGAGGTAATATTATTTATGCTTTCAGTTTTTTTAATAAAAGAATTGATACTTTTAAGAGATAATTTATAAAAATCAGCTTTTTTATTTGATTTGTATAATGTAGCTTTCTCAAATTTATTTTCGACGCTTTCTTTTATATTATCAATATATTTTAATATTGTTTTCTGAAAACCCTTTGATAGCATTAAGGCACCGGCAAATATTGATAATAAAATTACTGCCATTGAAAGACTCATATTTTGATTTTTAGGTTCTTTATCTTTATGATTTGTTTCAACGCTTAATTTTATGCTCGTATTAGTTACTGGCACATTAACTGAATGGTCTGTTATTCGATTTATTGATAAAGAACTTGACATATTTTTATTATATTACATCATATCACTGCGTTTTATATTATTTTGTATTCTGTAGTCTCTAATTTTTACGTACAATTCGCCTTTTGTCAAATGCATAAATTTTTCGAGGACTTGTCTAAAATGGTCTTTTTGTGTGATTGGAACGCTGTATTCTCCGTTATCTGCAGAGAGTACATGAAATGTTTTTCCGTCTTGTTTATGCTTACTATGTTTAATAACAAATTCATCGTATCCGAAATTATCAGTAATTTGTGCAACTTTTCTGTCAAAAGGATAGAGTTTATATGGTCTGTATTCGACACCTTTATAATAATTTTTAGCTGCTTTTATAAAATTTTCTGATACTGTCGCGCCAAAAGCCGGATTGTTTCTGATTGAATAATTAGTTTCCATGTTATGTTTTCTCCTTTTTATATATACAAAACGCCTAAAAAATTTTTT
>CADBPN010000074.1 GCA_902796585.1 uncultured bacterium | reverse complement strand
GAAAACTTTTTGTTTCCGGTACTGTCATTTTTCCTTCTTTCTCCGGCTACTCGAAAGCCGGATGCTTCCATTAAAGTTATACTATTTCTCATTAATAGTATAACAGAAACATGTCTTATTTGTGAATTTACTTAATTTCTCTTAATACAACAAAAGCGCCGGCAAAATTTTGCCGGCGCTTTTGTTGTATTTTATTATTTAAGCTATATCAGCTTGTTTATTCTTGGGAAGATGTAAAAGCTCTGCTTTACCTTCTTCTTCATTTTTCTTTTCCACCATTTCTTTTGTTATCATAAATTCTTTAATATCATGCTTTGTAGGAATATCGTACATAACATCAAGCATTAATTCTTCTACTATTGAGCGCAATGCACGAGCACCTGTTTTACGTTTGATTGCTTCTTTTGCAATTAATTCAACGGCTTCCGGTTCAAATTTAAGTTCTACGCCGTCCATTTCCAAAAGTCTCTTATACTGTTTTAATACTGCATTCTTAGGCTCTGTAAGAATCATCTTTAATGTTTCTTCATTTAATGCATCAAGAACTGCATAAACAGGAATTCTTCCGATAAATTCAGGTATTAAACCGAATTTAAGTAAATCTTCCGGCTGTAATTTTTTAAGCATTCTTGAAGCAGCTTGTTCTTTTTCTGCCTGAGTCGGCGCTACATTCCCAAACCCAACCGAAGAACCGTCCTTTACACGATGTTCAATGATTTTATCCAAATCAACAAATGCACCGCCTACAATAAATAAAATGTTCTTCGTATCTATTTGAATCATTTCTTGTTGAGGATGTTTTCTTCCGCCTTGAGGAGGAACGTTAGATATAGTACCTTCTATTAATTTTAACAATGCTTGTTGAACACCTTCTCCTGATACATCTCTTGTAATAGACGTATTTTCGGATTTTCTTGCAATTTTATCGATTTCATCAATATATATTATGCCTTTTTCGGCTTTTTTTGCGTCATAATCCGCATTTTGATAGAGGCGAAGAAGGATATTTTCAACGTCATCACCGACATAACCTGCTTCTGTAAGAGTTGTAGCATCCGCTACCGCAAACGGAACATCGAGCATTTTTGCCAAAGTTTGAGCTAAAAGAGTTTTACCGGAACCGGTAGGGCCTACTAAAAGGATGTTTGATTTTTGAATTTCTACATCATCCTTATTTTCTGATTGGTTATGTTTTAATCTTTTATAATGGTTATAAACTGCAACAGAAAGAACTTTTTTAGCATCATCTTGACCAACAATATGTTGATCTAAATATGCTTTTATTTCATGTGGTTTTGGAATAGGTTTATCTTCTATGTCGGAAGATTTATTTTCCTTTTTCTCACCGTCTTTTTCTTTATTTGCTTTTTGTTCAAAAAATTCCTCGTCAAGTATTTCATTGCAGAGTTCGACACACTCGTCGCATATAAATACCTCAGGGCCTGCTATTAATTTCTTTACTTGGTCTTGCGTTTTACCGCAGAATGAACATTTTAACCTGTCATTTGATGGCATAGTGCCTCCTTTTATATAAGTGATTAAGTGAATTGTGACTAAGTGACTAAGTGAATATTAAAGATATATATGAGTATAAGTGAATTTAACCACTTAATCACTTCGTCACTTAGCGAAGCGAAGTCACTTTTTCACTATTCTTTAGAAATAACTTTATCAATCATTCCGTATTCAAGTGCTTCTTGCGGAGTCATGATATAGTCTCTGTCTGTATCTTTTTCAATCTTCTTAATTGATTGACCTGTATTTGAAGCCATTATTTCGTTTAATGTCTTTTTAATTCTTAAAATTTCTTGTGCCTGAATTTCAATATCAGTTGCTTGACCTTGTGCACCGCCTAAAGGCTGGTGAATTAAGACTCTTGAATGAGGAAGAGCCATTCTCTTACCTTCGGTACCGGAGCATAGTAAGAAAGCTCCCATAGATGCTGCTTGACCCAAACAGATTGTTTGAACGTCTGCTCTTATATGCTGCATTGTATCATATATTGCAAGTCCTGCGGTTACACTTCCTCCGGGAGAGTTAATATATAACATTATATCTTTTTCAGGATTTTCGCTATCCAAAAGTAAAAGCTGCGCTACAATTAAGTTTGCAACCATATCATCAATAGCTGTTCCTAAAAATATAATTCTTTCTCTTAATAATCTTGAAAAAATGTCAAAAGCTCTTTCGCCTCTTGAAGATTGTTCGATTCCTGTAGGGACATAGCTTGCATAGCTCATATTCTTCTTTCCTTTCTTACATTATCCGTATAAATTCTCAACTACATTATACACAACATCAATTATTTCACCAATAATTAATTTGTATGAGATTTGAGGACTAATTTGCTTTGATATTATAACATATAAGCAAAAAAAAAGGAAGGAATCGGCATGTATGTTAAAATGTACTACTTGTTTGCCGTTTAAACAACCATTTCAAATCTGTCCATTCTGTTAACTCTGGCAAGAGATACCGCTGCTTGTGCATTTAAGAAATCTAATGCACCCATAAATCCTTTTTTGCGTGTTAAGCCTTCTCTTGCTTCTGCCATGTTATTGTATATTGCAGATGTTGATATTTGATAATTTATTTCTCTGTTTTTTGCTACTGCGCGCGGAGCGAATTGTTTTTGTGTAAAACCAAATTCAGGAGTTTCTTCTGTTTGATTATTATTTACGGAAGATACTGTTTGTGAATCTGAAGATGCTTTTGAAACAAGTTCTTTATCTGACTCAATTTGTTTTTCGGCTTGAGAACCGAGTATAGCCGAAAATGGGTTATTTTTGCTTACAAAAGAATCTCTTGCAAGTTCCATGACATCTTGCTGCATACTTTCGGACATGCTTTGAGCACGCTCTTTTGCTCGATTAAAAATCATTTCTTTGAGCGCATTTGCTTCTTGTCTGTTTACAATTGAATCAAATTTATAACTCATTTCTGTCCTCTCTTATATATATAAAAACATGAATGTTAAGAAAATTGACAAAATATTATATATTCATTATATAATTGTTACATATCTTAACATTTTATAAAAATTTCTGTTTTTGTTGATTCTATTAACTCTTTGGAAAAAAACACCTATTTTTTCTAAGTATATTGTGTAAAATTGTTTATATCATATTTGTTTTTTTAAGAGTTTTAGTGTACAATAAAATTGCTATTTATATTTCGGCTAGTGTAAAATCTTAACAGGAAGGAATACCCGACCTGTTTTCTTTTGCCCCTAACGTCTTGAAGATTATTATAATGCCGTAATTATTGACAAAGAGTTAAAAATTCCTTATTGTACAAATCGTTGATAATATTATTTAACCCTTCTAAAATCATTTCATAGTCCGATTCGTCGTATTCATTCAGGACAGTTCCGAAGATTTCACTTATACTTAGAGTTTGATTGTGGTGTAATAACTGTATAAGCGTTCTTGATTCTTTATTTCCAAGCCAAAATTTATCGTTTATCGTATCAATAAGAATCATTGTGCCGTTATGGAAATTATGTTCAAATCTTAAGGCAACTCCCTTTTTTAAAGTAATTATTGAATTAGAATTAAGATCAGGTTTCATTATACCGGCTCTCCTTCTAATTCTTTAAAATAATTACATTCAATTCCGGGTGCCTCTGTTGTTCCGTATTTAATGTATGCTCTATACGGACAACCGCTTAAACATAGTGAAATGTATTTGCACTTTTTGCATAAATGATTATGAATTGTTCTTGGCTTGAATATTGGGTTTTTAAATCTGTTTTGCCATATTTTATCAAATGTTTGTTTTCGCAAATTTCCGATTATTAAGTCATTAATATTACAATCGTAGCATAGGGCAATATTTCCGTTTGAAAACAGTGTTACTTGTTCGTGGTGTGATTTACAATGAAAATTTGTTCGATTTTTGTTACAGTTACCAAGTCTTTTGTTCATCAATTTTATACCGGAAGGAAACTTTAAAAAATCCGGTATTTTTATGCATGGAATCAGAAGTTGAATACTGCCGTCGTATATTTCTTGCAATTTAGCCAGACTAATAAATATATCTTCCGTTTCTGGGACTAAAAAAGCTTGGTTGGGACTTTCGAGAGAAAATCTGCCGATATTTAACCTCTTAACCTTCAATTTTTTAGCCATTTCATACATTTGAGGAATTGAGTTTACATTAAGAGCGTTAACTGTAAATCCGATTTCAACGTTGAGTTTATTTGCGGTTAAATAATTAATGCTATTGATAACTTTATCAAAAACTCCTATCCCTCTAATGTTGTCATTAAGCTCTTTTTCAGGAGCCTCAAGACTTATCTGTAATACATCATGTTTTGTTAAGTATTTTGCAAGTTCGTCAGAAATTTCTTTTGTAATCAGAGTTCCGTTGGTTACAAGTTTTATAGTTACTGAATTTTCTTTTAAATATTTAATTACTTTTAATAAAAAAGGAGAAGTGAAAATCTCACCGCCTGTTATTGTGCAATAGAGGATATTCACTTCTTCTGCAAAATATTTCAGATGTGTAAATAATTCTTCTTCGTTTAAGTCTTGAGTATTGTCGTATTTTTCAGGACTATCACTGTAGAAGCAATGTTTACACCTCAAGTTACAACCGGAGGTCAGCTGCAAAAACAATGACCTCGGATAATAATGCATATAATTCTCTTCGGAATCATAAACCAAATCCCAAACGTCATTATAAACATTTCTTTCGATAAATGACGAACTTTCATATAATTCATAACATTTATGAACGATTTCATCGAAATTATGAATATCAGTCGGATTATTCACTAACCGACAACTTCCATACAGAAATCAGAGCAAGGCTCATATTTTGGTGATTTCTTTTCGCTTGCATTAGCAGCAGTTAGTGCATACATTCCGTTTCCTAAAATTACAATTGCCGGAGCAGCTTTTTTAGCGGTTGATTTTACTGTGTTGTTGGCTGCGGCTTGACTGTTAATCATGTACTTTGGCAATACTTTGTTTGCAATAGGTTTTACTTCACTTAAACTTACTCTTAGCATAAACACACATCCTTTCTGTAGTCAGCGTTGTTGACTAATTTTATTTAATTGTATACAAAAAAACATTAAATGCAAGAGCAAATATCAAATCATCATATCATTAAATTCTTTTAAATCATCATAGTTGAACATATTGACAAATGTATACAACATTTTAGCAGAAAAGCGTTTTGTGCCTACTTCAAGCATTTCCCGCATTGCTTCTTTATTGTTTGTTACCATAACGTGAGTTCTGTTGCATGCAAGGTTATCATAATAATTTGCAACATTTACAATTTGGCTGTATTCCGTAATAAAATCATTTGACAATCCCTTTGGATAACCGGAACCGTCATTATTTTCGTGGTGTTCAAGAGCAACTCTCGCAATCCTTTCAGATAATCCAAACTGCTCCCGTATCATTTTATATCCAAGAATTGTATGTTCTCTTACTTCATCTTCATTTAATGTTAAAAACGCAGATTCTCCGGGGATTTTAATTTTTAATTTTCCTATGTCGTGTAATAAAGCCGACATAATCACTTCATCAACATTTCTCGGTGCGTATTCAAGTTTTTTTGCGATTAAACCTGATACAACAGCAACATTAAGAGGATGACAAAGTTCATACTCTCCGAGAAAACGGACTCTGGAGCCCTTACCGCATTTATACATCGTTTTAAAAACTTCATTTTTAAGAATACTTGCTAATGATTGAAGTTTTATAACACCATCATCATAATATTCTTCATACAATAAATCTAAAATTCGCTTGAAGAAATATTTTATTTTAACTTGTGATTCTTCCTGTAAACAGGAATCTTTGTTTAAGACAGTTTCAAAATCTTCCGGATCCAGTGTTTCATAAGAAAAATTAAGGAGCTTAGAACTTCCGGAATTGTTTCTTTTTGAACCGTCTTCTGCGGATGAAGCTTGCCGTTTATTTAATTCTTCTGCGTAAATTCTTACGTAATTTTTGAGCATTATAAGCTTTCCGGGAGTTAAAACTTCTCCTGCTTCAAGGATTTTTACCTTATTTTCGGTATATAAATCGAAAGGCAAAACTTTATAATTGCTTAATTCACTATTTTCTACAATCCGCATATTTTGATTATAATATTTTTAGCCGAAAAAATATATACTTTGTTTGATGTAACTATCATGCCATATTTTATTCTATTATCTTATAGATTCTGAATCGGTCTTCTCTGTTCATAATTCAATTTCAACTTTTTAAACGATGACTTATCGTCAAAATACCTATATAGTACTAATGGGGAAGATTAGATTATTTTAAAAAATAAAATGGTAAGCAATATGACAGAAGAAATAAAAACACAATTAGACAGCTTAATAAAAACTTTGGATAAAGAAATAAAAGCGTATACAGAGCTGAAAGAATTATTCAAAGAAAAGCGTGAAATTTTAAAAAAAGCAAAAGCTGATGATTTAGGAGTGTTAGATAATAAAATTCTGGCGCTTAGCGAAAAGATTAAAAAAATAAATAAATCCAGACAGAATTTTGCTCAAACTCTACTGGGCAAAGATGCTAATATGTCCCAATTTATTGAATTTGCAGAGAATGAAGCTCCGGAATATGTTGAACCTTTAAAAGACAGAAAGGTTAAGATTTGTAACATTATTCCGGAGATAACGTTACTAAATAGTCAAAATGTGGAATTATTAAAGCATGGCATTATAATTTCTAACAAGATGTTGGAAACAATTATAGATGCTTTTGCTCCACAAGGAAGTTATTATAACGGAGCAGGAAAATCAGATACACATGAAGTTGACCTATGGACGGTTAACGAAGAAATATGATGAGGTAGACTTATGAATTTGATGTCATCATTAAACATTGCATCCGGCGCATTGTCGGTAAATGAAAAGGCAATCAGCGTTGTTTCGCATAACGTATCAAATATGAATACGGAAGGATATCATAAACAACGTGTTAATTTGCAGGCACGAAATATTGCCGGTCAAATTGGTGATAATCCTGATAATCAAGTACGAGCTAACGGCGGTGTAAAGATTGCTAATGTTATGCGTTATAATGATGACTATTTGAATAATTATTACAGAGATCAGTTGTCAAAGAAAAATATGCTTGAACAACAATTGGGTAATCTTGATGATTTGGCAAAAATCTTTGATGATTTAGACGGTACAGGCATTGATGCAGCTCTTTCTGATTTCTATGAATCACTGAATAACTTGCATGAATATCCTGCAAGTTCAACTGCAAGAGCAAATTTTTTAGAAAGAGCAAAAACTCTTACAAGTACATTAAATGCAAAAAGTGCTCAATTACAAACACTAACCGGTGAAGCATTAGGAACAGGTGATTCTGCAGATGCTCTTCAAAATTCAAGAATTTATGCTCAATATAGAGAACTTAACGCATCTTTAAAAGAATTAGCAGATGTTAACAAGGCTTTGCAAACTACTCAAACAGGTACATTAACCGCAAACAACCTACTTGACAGAAGAGATTTGATTCTCCACGATATTGCACAATTTGTTGATATTAATGTGGAAGAAAAAAGAAACGGTTCGGTTAATGTAACTTGCGGTGACATTTCTCTGGTAGAAGGTTCTAAGGTTACCGGTTCTCTTGATATACAAACAGCAAAAGACTATTGCGATAAACATGTTCCGGTAATCAAGTATCCTGATGATTGGAAAGGTGAAGCAGCTGTAATTAGTATAGTTTCTGAGACAGGTGAAGTTATTGTAGATAATGCAAATTCTGTTATTCAAGGCGGAGCAATAGGCGGCTTGATTCACTCAGGAAAAGATTACGGCGACGGTGTTACAAATCCCGGAACTGTTCAAAACAGTTTAAATGAGCTTGCAAAACAAATTGCAAATATATTTAATGAATTAAATACAAATCCGAATGCATACTGCATTGATCCAAGAAATACAAATCACTTAAAAGAAACAAGCTCTGATAATAAGATATTTGCAGGCGGAACAAGCGGAACTGAGGATATTACGGCAGCAAACATAAGATTGGCTGACGGAATGATGACAAATGACGGTATTTGGAATATCAGCTGTGCTTATTTTGATAATCCGGAACAGTTTGATATTAATGCTGTAGGTAATGCAACAAACGTAGAAAAAATGCTCGGAACAAGAGGCAAAAAACTTGATGATTTGGATGGCATGTCAGTAGAAGATTACTACGCAACCATGTTAGGAAAAATTGCTTCTGCGGGTGACAGTACAAAAACTCTTTATGAAACACAAAGCGATGTTGTTGATTCAATTGAAAATCAACTTGATTCAGCATACGGAGTAGATTTAAACGAAGAATTGGTAGATTTAGTTAAATATCAGACTGCGTATGCGGCCGCAGCACAAGTGTTCAACGTAGTTAATTCGTGTCTTGATACTTTAATGACTTTAGGAAGGTAATAATTATGTACAACAACAGAAT
>CADBPN010000073.1 GCA_902796585.1 uncultured bacterium | reverse complement strand
TTTTCTTCCTTCAGATTTGTGTTGAAGAAGGTGACCGATACCTGCATGTCTTCTTGTGATTTTTCCTGTGCCGGTAACTTTGTATCTCTTAGCTGCAGCACGATGTGTTTTTAATTTTGGCATTTAATTCCTCCTTGGGCTGAATACATTTGGTTTGAAACAAACTATCTGCGCCCTTTTTACTACTTTTTCCGAGTAAGGCATACCAACGCACTATACTTCGGCATGAGTAAAGTTTAAAATAAATACATTATCTTGTCAACAGCATGAAAAATCACAAATAATAAATGTTTCAGCAGTCTTATTCTCGCCAATGTGTTTTATTTTCTTGATATTAAAATATTTATTTTATATAATTGTTCTTACTATAAGAAAGGGCTTTTTTATATGGGAATAAAAGTTACTAAAATGCAAGGCTGCGGCAACGATTTTGTTATACTCGATTATGAAGAATACAAAAAAGGAATTGAGTTAGGGAAATGGAAAAATATGTCAGAAGCAGCAATTAAGCTATGTGACAGAAATTTCGGAATCGGTGCTGACGGCTTTATTATTCCTAATACAAATACAGAAAATACTGATATAGGCTGGTTTTTTTATAATTCAGACGGAACTACAGCGCAAATGTGCGGAAACGGCATAAGGTGTTTTGCAAAATATGCTTACGACAAAAAACTTGTTAATAAAAAAGAATTTGGTGTAAATACTTTAGCCGGAATTATTACACCGAAACTTTTGGACGACGGAACGGTTCGGGTTAATATGTCAAAACCCATTTTGGATTCCGAAAAAATTCCGTTTCTTCCGCCGGAAAACCTTAATCACAAGATGTCAGTAAAAGATAAAATTTTTACCGGAAATGCCGTTTCTATGGGAAATCCGCATTTTGTAATTTATGAAGAAAATGGTGAAAAATTTGACAAGGAGAGAGATATGCTTGCTCTTGCAAAGGAGTACGGCCCGATTATTGAAACAAGTATAGAATTTCCGGAAAAAACTAATGTAGAATTTATAAAAATAAAATCATATAAAAAAATCGAATTAAGAGTATGGGAACGAGGCTGCGGTATTACTCTCGCTTGCGGAACAGGCGCTTGCGCTTCTGTTGTTGCGGGTATACTTAACGGATACATTGAAAACTCAGTAGATGTTGAACTCTTAGGCGGGACTGTACATATAGATTGGGCAGGAGAGATACACAATACCGATAAAGACGTATTTATGACAGGGCCTGCCGAATACGTATTCGAAGCTGAATTAGTATAAAACAGCTTAGTATTGGAAAATCCGTTAGCAAAAAAGCTGTTATTTTTTCATGATACAATCAAAGTATGAATATTATTGATGAATTCGATACAATATGCGCCATTTCAACTCCGCTCGGTACAGGCGGGGTAGGGGTAATAAGAATTTCCGGAACAGACTCTTTTAGTATTGCAAAGAAAATTTTTTCAAATCCTAAATTTGAGCCGAGAAAATTTAATCATGGCTGGATTATAGATGGTGAATGTAAAATAGACGAAGTTATTGTACTTCCGTTTTTCGCCCCAAACAGTTATACGGGAGAAGATGTTGTTGAAATTCAATGTCATGGCGGGGTTAACGTTGTTAAAAATATTCTTAATCTTATACTTAAAAACGGTGCAAGACTTGCCGAAAAAGGAGAATTTACAAAACGTGCATTTTTGAATAAAAGAATGGACTTATCCCAAGCTGAAGCAGTTGCAGATATCATTCACTCTAAAACATCAGAATTTGCAAAGGTATCAATGAAAAACCTTTCCGGAGTTTTGAAAGAAAAAATTAATGAAATCAGAAATTCTATTTTTGATGTACTTTCAAGAATAACTGCCGGAATAGATTTTCCGGAAGATGTGAGAGAACCGGAGTATGATTATTTAATTGAAGAATTTGAAAAAATTATTTCCCAAATTGATAAAATTTTATCCGCTTCAAATACATCAAATATATTCAGACAAGGTGTTTCTGTTGCGATTGTGGGGAAACCGAATGTCGGAAAATCTTCGCTTTTTAATTCTCTTCTAAATTTAGACAGAGCCATCGTTACTGATATTGCAGGAACAACAAGAGATGTTTTGAGAGAGACGCTTGATTTGGGAATACCGGTTACTTTACTTGATACGGCAGGAATCAGAGAAGGCGAAAACAATGATATTGATAAAGTTGAAGAAATCGGTGTTAAATATTCAATACAATCCATAAGTGATGCAGATTTAGTATTGTTTGTCTACGATTCATCATTAGGTTTAAATGATGAAGATAAAAAAGTTTTAGAATTGCTGAAGGACAAAAATTATATCTTGATTGGCAATAAAAGCGATTTAACTTCATCAAAACAAGAAGATGCCGTATATATTTCGGCAAAGACCGGTGACGGAATTGAAGAATTGAAAAAATTAATAACTCAAAAAGTATGCAATATTGAACCTGATAGCCTTGAGTTTGTAACCAATACACGTCAACAAACTTGTCTTTCCAAAGCTAAAGCATCTTTGGAACAAGCACTTCTTGCATCACGACTGAATGAACTTCAAGATTTAATATCAATAGATGTAAAATCTGCAATCCTTGCGTTAGATGAATTGACCGGTGAACTTATTACAGACGAAATTTTAGATAATATTTTTGAACATTTTTGTATAGGTAAATAAAAATTTTCCTATCCTTTAGCCTCATCGCCCCAAAATTCGTCATCATAATAAGCAAGTTCCAGATGTCCGAATATTACTACATCTCCGTTTTTAAGTCCGTATTTTTTAAGTTCCTCAAAAACGCCCATTCCTTTAAGAATATTTTGCAACCTTATTACTTGCTCCGTATTTCTTGAATCTGTAACGCTTGCAAGCCTGTTAATTTTACCGCCGTTTACTATAAACGCATCTTTGGCTATCTTTGAAATTTCAAAAGATGAATCATCATTATCATAGGCAGCTTCATCTTCTTCCAATTGAATTTCAAAAACCGGTTTTGGAATTTCATCGATTTTTTCTTCTATGAAAAACAGAAGTTTATCAATACCTTGACCTGTAACCGCTGAAATAGGAAATATGTCAGAAGAAAAATCCCTAAATTCATTAATATATTTACGTAAATCTTCTTCAGTTACCGAATCTATTTTGTTCAAAACTAAAATCTGGTATAAATTTCTTAATTGCTCAGAATGTTTTTTTAATTCGTTATTTATTATTTTATAATTTTCAACCGGATTTTCTGCAGTTAAATCGACTATATGCAACAGAAAACGACATCTCTCTACATGTCTTAAAAATTCGTGTCCTAACCCGACTCCCTCAGAAGCACCCTCTATAAGTCCGGGAATATCGGCTATAACATAAGAGCCGCCGTCAGATTTCTTTACAACACCTAAATTTGGAACAAGTGTTGTAAACGGGTAGTCTGCTATTTTGGGTTTAGCGGAACTTACTGCGCTTATAAAAGTTGACTTACCTGCATTTGGCATTCCTAAAAGTCCAATATCCGCAATTAGTTTTAACTCAAGTTCCAAAACTCGTTCAATTCCGGGTTCGCCCGGTTCACAGAATTGAGGAGCTCTCTTTTGCGCAGTGGCAAACCTTGCATTTCCTCTTCCGCCCCTGCCGCCTTTTGCAATAAGAATAGTTTGTTCATTCTCCGTAAAATCCGCAATAATTTTTCCGGTTTTTGTATCTCTTACCATTGTTCCTAAAGGAACTCTTATGTATAAATCTTTTGCGCAAGCTCCATGCATCCCTTTTATACCGCCGTTTTCCCCACGCTCGGCTTTGTATACGGATTTTATTTTAAAATCCAAAAGAGTTGACATATTTTCATCTGCGACAAAGTATATGTCACCGCCTCTGCCGCCGTCACCGCCTGCGGGCCCGCCTTTATCAACATATTTTTCTCTGCGCCAAGCTACCATGCCGTTTCCGCCATGTCCTGAGATTATTCGTATTTTAGCTTTATCCAAAAATTTCATATTATTAAATCTATATGTATACAAGTTTGTATAACAATACTATTATGAACAAAAAATTAAATCACTATTTCTCAATAAATGCGTAACAATTTATAACATTATACAACTACTGACAAGGTTACGGTTTTAATATCACGCTTTATTGTTTTATGATAATATATTTTGTAAAGAGAGGGATTTTAATTATGAGAAATAAAATTGGTTTCATCGGTTCGGGCAAAATGGCAAGCGCTATTATTAAAGGTTTGATTAAAGCAGATTTTTCAAAACCGGAAGATATTATTGCCACACAAACAAAACAAATCGGACTTGCCGAAAAATCAAAAGCATTGGGTGTAAAAATAATTTTAGACAATAAAGAAGCGGTTAAAAATTCTGATGTTATTTTTATCGCAACAAAACCTAATCAAGTAGTTGACGTATTAAAAGAAATTTCCCCTTTTATTGATGAATCTAAGCTTATTGTTTCAATCGCAGCGGGAGTAACCCTCAAAAAACTTGAATCAAACCTTCCGTCTAACACAAGAGTAATAAGAGTCATGCCCAACACTCCGGCACTTGTCGGAGAAGGTATGAGTGGTATGGTTGGCGGAAGCAAAGCTGAAAAAAAAGATTTGGAATTTATCAAAAATCTTTTGTCTACAATCGGCAAATGCGTAATTGCGGATAACGAATCGCAATTGGATATTGTTACCGCCATTTCAGGTTCAGGGCCTGCCTTTTTCTACAAAGTTATAAATGAAATTGCACGTGCCGGCGAAAAACTCGGAATGGATTATGACAAAGCTTTACTTTTGAGTATCCAAACCGCAATCGGTTCTGCTAAAATGGCACTTAACAGAGATATTTCGATGGAACAGCTTATTTCAAATGTAGCGACAAAAGGCGGCTGCACCGCAGTCGGTGTTGATTGCATGAATGAATACAACACAGAAAAACTTTTCTTTGACGTTATTGAAAGCACAACTAAAAAAGCTCACGCTCTTGGGGAATAAGAGCTGATAAAAATTCTACTTAACTCTGGAAAACACTTCTACATCAATATTTTCGTATGTGTTTTCAAAGAAAAATGCTGCGGAAGCAACCATAGAGGCATTATCCGTACAGTATTTCATCGCCGGTGCAAATACGGTATATCCTAAATCCTGAAGCGAGAATATTTTTTTACGGATTTCACTGTTTGCCGCAACTCCTCCCGCTAAGACAACTTGTTTATAGCCGGTTGTTTCAAGAGCATGTTTAACTTTTTTATACAGAGTTGAAGAAACACATTCTTGAAAACTTGCGCAAATATCATTGAGCGGCAGCGGTAAATTTTTGTCAGTAAAACTTTTTACAAGTCTAAGGGCAGCGGTTTTAAGACCGGAGAAACTAAAGTCATACTCTCCGACTTTTGCTTCCGGAAGTTTAAATGCATTTGGATTTCCCTCTTGTGCCAGTTTATCAAGCTTTGGCCCTCCAGGATACGGAAGTCCGATTAGACGGGCAACTTTGTCATAGGCTTCACCTACGGCATCATCAATAGTTTCCCCGATTATCTCCATTTCGGAATATGATTTAACCTTAATTATTTGTGTATGACCGCCGCTTACCAAAAGCGCAATAAACGGTGGTTTTAAATCTGTATCAATAAAGTTTGCAGCCAAATGAGCATTTAAATGATTTATTCCGATAAAAGGTTTGTCGTAAGCCAGAGCCAGTGTTTTTGCGGCATTAAGCCCTACAAGCAAACAACCGACCAATCCCGGGCCTACCGTTCCGGCAAACGCAGAAATATCATTTCCGGTTACACCTGCTTGTTTGAAAGCCTCATCTATTACAACATTTATTGCTTCAAGGTGTTCTCTTGCCGCAATTTCCGGAATTACTCCGCCGTATTGCTCATGAGTTTTAATTTGAGAAGCTACAACATTGGATATGACTTCCCTCCCGCCTTTTACTATTGCACAGGCAGTTTCGTCACAGCTTGACTCGATTGCCATAATAAGTGAATTTTCATCAATCTTGACAGGCTTATTTGAAAATAATGTATATTTCGTACTATTCATAATTCGATTATAGTATAAATATAAAAGAAATTAATAATCTTAAATAAGTTTTAATCCCGTAATTCCCGTAAGTATTAAAAATATACAAAAGAATCTCATAACTGTAGACGGCTCTTTAAACAATATTATACCTAAAATTACCGTACCCATTGTGCCGATTCCTGTCCATACGGCATAAGCTGTTCCCAGAGGAATATTTTTGAGCGCAAGTGAAAGAAAATAAAAACTTGCTACCATGCCGACAATAGTTAGACCACTAATAAGAGGATGCGTAAAACCGTTTGACATTTTCATTCCAATTGCCCATGAAATCTCGAATAAACCGGCAATTAATAAATATATCCATTCCATAAAATGAGTATAACACGAAAAAATGCTTTACAAGAAAATACAATAATAGTATTATTAAAATATACTCGGAGGGATTTTGGCAGAGAAGTACAGAATACATGGCGGAGAAACCTTAAAGGGTGAAGTTTCAATAGGCGGAGCAAAGAACTCTGTCTTAAAGCTTTTAGCTGCAACGATTCTTGTAAAGGGTACTACTAAAATATATAATGTACCGCATCTTACGGATGTGGATATTATGTTGAATGTGTTATCAGACTTGGGTGCAAAATGCATATACAATAGAGAAGAGCAGTCCGTAACGGTGGATGCTGTTTCTATGACTTCCGTAACAGCCAAATACGAACTCGTCAGCAAAATGCGCGCTTCATTTATTATCCTCGGAGCTCTAATGTCTCGCGGAAGAGAAGCCATAGTAGCACTTCCCGGCGGTTGCGCAATAGGAGAAAGAAGAGTAGATTTCCATATTAAAGGACTTGAAGCTCTCGGTGCAAAAATAAAAATAGAAAACGGATACGTTCACGCAAAGGCATCTAAACTTGTAGGAACTGATATTTATTTGGATATTCCGTCAGTAGGCGCTACAGAAAACTTAATGCTTGCATCAGTTACAGCAGAAGGCTCAACACGAATTCAAAATGCCGCTCAAGAACCCGAAATTGTTGATTTGGCGAACTTCTTAAATACAATAGGTGCAGATATTACAGGCGCAGGAACTTCAGAAATAGTTATAAACGGAGTAAAACAAGAATCTCTGCATTCAGCAGAATATACAACGATTCCTGACCGAATCGAAGCCGGAACATTTATGGCAGCAGTGGTCGGAACCAGAGGAAAAGCAATTATAAAAAATGTTTATCCGGCACATCTTACTTTCTTTAACGATAAATTAATAAAAATGGGAGCAAGTATTAAGCTGGTCGAGCCGACTACTATTGAAGTAAGTGCAAAAAACAGATTAAACTCTATCAATTTTGTAACTCAGCCGTATCCGGGCTTCCCGACTGACTTGCAAGCAATCGCAATGACTCTTTTAACAGTTTCTAACGGAGTCGGAATTATCACTGAAAGCTTGTATGAAAACAGATTTATGCAAGTTCCCGATTTGAGAAGAATGGGAGCTGATATTCATCAGGATAGAAATCATGCCATTATAAAAGGGGTTAAACAATTAACCGGAGCAACTGTTGTTGCAAGTGACCTTAGAGCCGGAGCAGCTCTTGTTATAGCAGGTCTTATGGCAAATGGTGAAACTATTGTTGAAAAACTTCATCATATAGACAGAGGGTATGAAGATTTTGAGTACAAACTTTCAAATCTCGGTGCGAAAATTGTTCGATATAATGACGAAATTCCCGCACCTCAAGTAAGTTCAAGTGTTATAAACAGAGGGGAGATTAGCTAATGCCTTCATATAAAAGATGGTATGACCATGACCCTAAATTATTAGAAGTAATAGAGCTATTAAAAAATTATCAAGATGAATTGAGAGCTCACGCAGTTGTTTTCCTTGATAAATTAGAACAAAATGTCTCTAAAGAAGCTTTGGACAGATTTTATGATTTAGTTAAACCTGTTAACGGGAATCGCTGGTACGATAAAGACCCTGTTATCTCTAAAACAGTAGAAATTTTACGTGTTGTACCGCCGGAAGTTCAGTATTCATGCGCAGAAAGATTTATTGCTGCATTAAAAGAGCTTGGAATTGAATACGAAAGCCCTCAGGGGTAAAGGGGTAAAAATGGAAAATCAACCTCCCTCGGGGGAGGATAGAATTTCAAAATTCGTCAGAATTTCAGAGCTGTAGGTTGGGTGCAACCCAACAAAACCGGTTAAAGCAGAGAATTGAAAACCAACCTCCTTCGGGGGAGGATAGAATTTCAAAATTCGTCAGAATTTTAGAAATTCTTGGAGAGGGTAAACTACATATTTTTCCACCGAAACCCATCTGGGTCCGTAAGCCGCAAACACTCTTACGGC
>CADBPN010000072.1 GCA_902796585.1 uncultured bacterium | reverse complement strand
CGAACAGTTCAAACAACACCATACTGCAATTGATGAAGAAATACAAAAATACTCAAACGGCTGGGATATTTCAAGACTTGTAAAAATAGACAAAGATATATTAAGAATTGCCATAACCGAACTTCTTTATTCAAAGGGAGCTCCGATTAAGGTGATTGTTGACGAAGCTGTTGAACTTGCTAAAAAATATTCTACAGAAGACTCTTCTTCCTTTGTAAACGGAATTTTGGCAAAAGTCATCGTTGAAAACGGACTTAAAGGGTAGCACAAAACTCTCTCAACTGCAGAGAGCAAGAATTAAGGATAATTCAATGTTTAATTTTTTCGATAAGCTAAAAACAACCGTATCCAAAACAGCACAAGCTCTTGTCGGAAATGTTGTAAATACAATTTCTGACGAAGAGGAATTTTCTGATTTTGTTCTTGATGATATGGAAGATTTATTGATTAGCGCTGACCTCGGAGTTAATTATGCATCAGAGCTTGTTGAAAAACTGAGGGGACAAAATAAAATTAAGCCGTCGCAAGTTAAAGAATTTATGCAAAAAGAATTCCTCAAAACTCTCGCAGATGCCGGCAGTTCAAAATTAAACTATAAAGAAAATGAACTCAATTTATATTTTATAACCGGTGTTAACGGAGCCGGAAAAACAACACTTATAGGTAAACTTGCTTATAAATTCAAACAAGAAGGGAAAAAAGTTCTGATAGCTGCCGGAGATACATTTAGAGCAGCCGCTGAAGAACAGGTAGATATTTGGTCGAAACGTTCAGGCGCCGATATTGTCAGACGTGACAAAGCAGATCCCGCTTCCGTTGTATATGAAGCCATACAAAAAGGTATAAATGAACGCTATGATGTAATTCTTGTAGATACGGCAGGCAGACTTCAAAACAAATTCAACCTTATGGAAGAATTATCAAAAATAAAAAATGTAATAGATAAAAATGCTCCTGAAGCATTAAGAGAATCAATTCTTGTAATAGATGCAAATACCGGTCAAAACGGATTACAACAAGCGCAAGTTTTTAAAGAGTGCGTAAACTTAACATCTGTAGCACTAACTAAACTTGACGGCTCTGCCAAAGGTGCAATAGTTCTTGCAATTGCAAAAGATTTGGGACTTCCTGTTAAACTTGTAGGCGTAGGTGAAAAAATGGAAGACTTAAAAGATTTTGACTCTCAGGAATTTATTAATGCTCTGTTTTAAGAAAAAAAGATATAGTACAATGAAAATTAAATAAAGCAGCCGGATAATCGCGCCTTATAAAGGTGAGGAAAGTCCGTGCATCCGAGGACAGCTCGCCGGAGAAACTCCGGACGGCGTGAGCCGGTGGATCGGACCACAGAAAGGGGATTTTTTCCCAAAAGACTGCCGATGGATTAATTTCACAGGCGATGGTGCAAAGGTGAGGTAAGAGCTCACCGGATATGCTGAGAAGTATATGCCAGGCAACCCCCGAGCGGATGCAAGATTGAATCAAGCGTTTGAGGTGTCCGCCAAGCTTGGAAAAATCGCTGGAGATTGGGAGCAATCCCAATACAAGATAGATGATTATCAGGGTAAATCTTTTACCTGAACAGAACACGGCTTATGAGCTGCTTTATTTTTTTATTCTAAAATATTTGATAAAAAAATCTATTTTCGTTAAAATTTTCTTATGAAAAAGAAAATTTTGTTTATAAATTTTGGCGGTTTAGGAGACGAAATACTGTTTTTGCCCTCTATTTTGTCTGTAAAAAAAGAGTTTCCGGACTCTGAAATTACACTTGCACTTGAACCCCGAAGCAAAGGAATAAAAGCTTTAACCGATGTTATTGATTACACTCTATTTGCTGATATTAAAGGAAAAAATAAATACATAGAACTTCTGAAATTATTATTTAAAATTTGGGTGAAACGTTTTGATATTGTTGTATCATCCGGTTCAAATAAGTTCATTTCTCTGTTTTTGTTCTTAACCTTTATTAAACAAAAATACGGTTATAATACCGGTAAATTAAGCGAAAAAATATTAACAAAAGCTGTTAAACTTAATAAAAATCAGTATGCAGTCAATATGTATCATGACTTAGTCAACGGAATCACAGATAACAGGACATTCCTTCCTGAATTCAACATAACAAAAAAAGAAACAGAACCGAATACTGTATTAATCCACCCCGGAGTAAGTTTATTAAGCGTGAAAAAGGGAATGATTAAAACCGTACCGGCTGAAACTTGGGCAAGTGTGGTTGAAAAATTATCAAACAACGGCAAAAAAGTCATTCTCGCCGGAGGCCCTGACGATGAAGAAACAATTAAAACTATTCAGAAATCGGTTTCTCCTGACAAATATACAAATTTCTACGGAAAAACTAAAAACCTAAGAGAACTTGCAGAACTTATTTCCGCATCAGAAATATTTTTGTGTTCTGATTCAGCACCTCTTCATATTGCAGTAGGCTTAGGTGTAAAAACATACGTCATATTCGGCTCTACGGATGATAAAAAGCTTATACCGCAAAGCGATAAAGTTATCCCGATAAAATCAAATTGTAACTGCCCTCTTCAACCTTGTTTGTGGGAAAGACGTCAAACTACCTGCGAAACTTTAGACTGTTTAAAACTTTCTGCTGATGAAATTGCAGACAAAGTTTTAAAGGGGTAAAGGGGTAAAGGGGTAAAGGGGTAAATGAGATATATGGGATAAATTTGCAAATAATCAAAGAAAAAACCCCAACAAGAAGCGGGGCTAAAAATTGTGTAAGATGTAAGATTATATAAGAGAGTTATGTGTGTTTGGGGTAAATGTAGGGGGTAAATATTTTTGTAAGCGGGTAAGCGGTTATAAATTTCGATATTAAGCGATGAAATTGTTACCGAATCTGTTAGCACCGTAGAAGAAAGATTCTTGCATAATTTGTTGGAAGTTTCTTCTTTTTACTCTTTTGTTACCCATTTTTGTGTTCGCGATATCTTCAACTGATTTTGCATAAAAACCTGTTGTAAGAGATGTAAGATATTTAGAAACAGAAGATTCTCGATTTACTTCTTCCGGAGAAACAGTGTTAACTTCACTATCAAATGCTTCAAAAAAGTTGTTTATTGATTTGATTTCTTCGTTTGAAATAGTTTCTGCAGTGAATAACATTTTGTCTCTCTCTTTCTTAAATATCGCTTACATATATATAAAGTATTTATCTTTTAAAAAATTGCCTTTTTTGATGTGTTTTGTTAAGAAATGTAAAGATG
>CADBPN010000071.1 GCA_902796585.1 uncultured bacterium | reverse complement strand
TTAAGTCATCTGCAGGAACGTAAATTGCTTGAACAGAAGTGATAGAACCGTCTTTTGTAGAAGTAATTCTTTCTTGAAGTTCACCCATTTCAGTTGCCAGTGTCGGTTGATAACCAACCGCAGACGGCATACGACCGAGTAATGCTGAAACTTCAGAACCTGCTTGAGTAAATCTGAATATATTATCAATAAACAATAATACATCTTGTTTAGAATAATCTCTGAAATATTCTGCCGCTGTCAGAGCTGAAAGCCCGACTCTCATTCTGGCTCCCGGCGGTTCATTCATTTGACCGTAAATAAGTGCAACTTTATCAATAACGCCGGATTCTTTCATTTCATTCCAAAGGTCATTTCCTTCACGAGTTCTTTCACCTACACCTCCAAAAACAGATACTCCGGAGTGTTCAGATGCGATGTTATGAATTAATTCCATGATAAGAACTGTTTTACCAACACCGGCACCGCCAAACAGACCGATTTTCCCACCCTTTTGATATGGCTGAATCAAGTCGATTGCTTTAATACCTGTTTCTAAAATCTCTATATCAGTATTTTGATCAACAAGTTTTGGAGATTCTCTGTGTATTGGGAGATAATTATCTGTTTCAATCGGACCTGCATTATCAACTGCTTCACCGATTACGTTTAGTATTCTTCCTAATATCGGTTTCCCGACAGGAATTTTAATCGGCTCACCCGTATTAACAACCTTCATTCCGCGTTTTAGTCCGTCAGTTGAAGACATTGCAACAGTTCTTACTCTGTTAGAGCCTAACATTTGTTGAACTTCTGCTACAACAACCTTACCGTCATCACATTGAATATTCAATGCGTTGTATATTTCAGGCAAATTATCCTGTTCAAATTCAACGTCTATAACCGGACCTATTATTTGTGTAATTAACCCCTCGTTCTTATTCAAAGTCTCCATAAACCTCTCCTATCTCTCTTCTTGTATCAATTATATAATACAAATCATCAATTGACAATAATTTACAAAATATTACTTTCCAAACCGCCTGTTTCTATTTTTATACTCTAATACACATTCTTTTAATAATTCTTTATTAAATTCGGGCCAATATTCACTTCTTACAATAAATTCTGAATATGCAATCTGCCAGAGAAGATAGTTTGAAATTCGCATTTCGCCGCCTGTTCTTATTAATAAGTCAGGGTCGGGAATATTTTTAGTATATAAGTGGTTTGATATCGTTTCTTCTGTAATATTTTTTATTCCGCTATTAATGATTTCATTTACGGCATGCACGATTTCATCTCTTGAACCGTAGTTAAATGCTATTTGAAGATTAACACCGGTATTGTTTTTTGTTGTTTCCACCGCATTATTAAGAATTTTTTGTAATTTATCTGATAACTTGGTTGTATCACCGATAAATGATATTACTACATTGTTTTCATGCATTTCTTTTAATTCATTTTTTAATGTTTGACCTAATAAATCCATTAAGAAATTAACTTCTTCCGGTTTACGATTCCAATTTTCAGTAGAAAATGCATAAACTGTGAGATATTTAATCCCAAAATCATCACATGCTCGCATAGTTGTTTTTAGAGCATCAACACCCTTTTTATGTCCGACTGCAGATGGTAAATTTCTTTCTTTCGCCCAACGTCTGTTACCATCCATTATTATTGCAATATGTTTCAGATTGCATTCCTCGACTACATTTTTTATATCTTGCATCATTTCCCTCTATCCTGCACATAAGATATTATATAATAAAAATTTACTATTTTTGAATTAAATGATAGTATAGTTTTATGCTCAATATATATGTAACTTCACCACTCAGAAAATCCGGTAAAACCATTATATCTACAGGACTCTCCGCTACATTACAGAGTCTGGGTTATTCTACAGGATTGTATAAACCAATTCAAATTGGCGGTCTTGAAAAAAACGGCTTTACTCAATCACCTGTTATTACTTATGTAAAATCAATTGATCCATATATAAATTCACAATTTACTTATTTATTTAAATCAGATTCTGAACCGCTTCTTGCATCTGAAGACGAAAATGAATTTATTGATACAGATTTAATAGACATTGAATATAAAAAAATAGCTTCAACTACAGATTGTACAATAATAGACGGAGAAGGCGGATTAATGTCTCCAATATCTCCTAATATACTATCTATTGACTTAATAAAAAAATTACAACTGCCGATTTTAATAGTTACAACCCCAAATAAAGATGCAATAAGTTCGACACTGTCTTCGATTTACTGCGCATTAGAACGCGAAATTGAAATCCGAGGAGTAATAATAAATAATGTCGAAGAAAACTGCTCTAAAGCTGAGTTAACAGGACTTTCCAGAGTTATTGAGGAATATACTAATGTTAAAATACTGGGGCTTGTTCAACACATAAACGATACACTGAGTCCTCAAGATTTAATATCGGCATGCTTGAACGGAATTGATATAGAAAGCGTTTTTGACGTAAAAATAGAAAAATTGGACTTAGCTTGATGATTATAACAGCAGGAATATACAAAGGCAGAAAAATTGAAGCTCCAAATGAAAAAATAACTCGCCCGACTTTATCAAAAACCAGAATGGGAGTTTTTAATACATTATATTCATTGCTGGGAGATTTTAGTAATAAATCCTTTTTGGATGTATTCGGAGGTTCAGGAATTATGGGCATTGAAGCCATCTCAAGAGGGTTTGAATCAGTAACTGTTTTTGAAAAAAACAAGTTTGCAGCAAATACAATAAAAAACAATTACAAATTACTAAATCTAGTACCTAATATTTACATAGGTGATAGTGAAATTTTAATCAAAAAGATTAATAACAAATATAATGTCGCATACGTGGATCCTCCTTTTGAAAGCAACTTATACACAATAATTGAAAACATAAAAGCAGATATAATTGCTGTTGAACACTCAAAAAAGCTTGATTTGGGAAATTTTAATATTATAAAAGAAAAAGTATACGGAAGCGTAACTGTGACATATATTGAAGGGAACTTATAAAAGTTGTTTTTTTATACATAAAATCGGTCTTCCGAAACTTACCAATTTGGTTTCAAAGACTCCTTTTTCTGTTAACTTTTCAATAATTTTTATTATATCTTTCTGCGTCCTGCTTCTTAATAACCCCGTAAAATGAGAGTTTATTACAGATGAATTGTAGCCATTATCTTTTAAACTTTTACTTCCTGCAAGAATTTTTGCAATTCCGGTTTTTCCATACAAACCGGAAAATGCAGTTACACATTCTATTATAACCTTTTCTGCTTCTTCATCACTAATTTCAGGAACATCTTGCTCTTCTATATTAAAAAGAGTTTGCTCCAGAAGTTCAACATCACCGACCTCTGTTAATCCCGAATAAAAATCTACGACTTTTTCATCCACAAGAACTTTATTTTTTGAAAAATCTTTTAAAAACAACCCATCAAGAGTTTTAACTCTGCTCATAGCAACATAAGCTTGTCCCTTTTCAAAAATACGTGAACAATCGACAACCAACTTATCCAATGTCATCCCCTGAGATTTATGAATCGTTATTCCGTATGCCAATTTTATAGGGTACTGAATTCTCTCTGCCGCAAGTTTATCATGATAATAATATTCAAATGTATGCCTTTGAATAGGAACAGTCACTCCATTATCAAATTCAACCAAGATACTGTTTTCATCAAATTCTTTTATACAGCCGCAAGAACCGTTTATAAGCCCTTTATTAAAATCCTGATTTATTAAAAGCATAACTCTTGAACCCAGTTTTAGAGCAATTTCTTTTTCAGCACGACAATTTTTTGTAAAAATATCCAATATCCATTTTTCATTATCAGTAAAATTATCGTATACCGGATTTTTCCCTCTATACACACCGTCAATTGATTTAAATATTTTGACCGGTTCATCTATCATATTAAATTTTGCAAGATTATATCTTTTTGCTTCTTCATTAGTTGAAAAAATATGAAGAATATCCGTTTCATAAGTATCAATATTTGTTTCTCTTGTCTCTAATAATTTAATATCATCTTGGGACAAATTGTTAGTACGCATATCAGACAATGCCTTAATAAATTTCTCTTCACTTTGTCTGTAATTCTTTTTTAATACAACATTTTTTAAGTTAAAATCTGCCCATAATGGAGATTCAAAACAATATTTAGGAGAATTTAGAATTTCGTCACTCAAATCCTCTTCATACTGCATTTTTCTGATTTCAACAGGAGGAAGCTGGAAAAAATCCCCTATAAACAAGACTTGGATTCCTCCAAAAGGTTCCAAAGAATCCCTTATTGATTTTAATACCAAATCTATGTACTCAAATGTTTCAATATTTAACATAGATATTTCATCAATTGCCAGAATTTTGCAATTGAGAATTTGTTTTAAAACAGAACCTCTGCTCCTGATTTTCTCAATTGTTTTATGAATCGGATTTTTACATAATCCGACACCAGCCCAGGAATGAAGAGTTTGCCCTTTAATATTTACAGCTGCTATTCCTGTCGTACTTGTGATTGTAAGCTTCTTTTTAAAATATTCTTTTAATTTATTTAATATATAACTTTTTCCCGTACCGGCATAACCGGTTAAAAAAACATTCTCGCCGTTTCTTAAAAGTGTCAGAACTTTTGTATAATCAACATCACTTTCATCTTTAAAATTTTCAACTTCATTATTTTTCTTTTGTTTTTTATTTTGTGTATATAGTTCAGTCCTGACAAGTTCTTTAGTTATATCAATTTGGTCAAAATTTATAATTTTATATTCGAAAACTTCTCCCTTTGAATTTATTCTATTGAAAGATATAACTGGCTGATTCTCCAATAATTCATTATTAAGTTTCTTTTCCGATACCCATACTGTTGATTTAAAATCATATAAACGCCTTATACACTCTAATATACATTGAGTAATTGCCTGAAAAGTTTTTCCTTCTGCATTCGTATGTAAATTGGAAAGCTTTTGCTGCATATATTCAGCATTCTCAGATAGTTCCGCATAATCAATATTATCGGAAGTAAAATATTGCAAAGTTTCTTTTGGTTTTTCAAAACTCAATTCCATAGAATTAAACTACTATAAAAAATATTCTTTTGCTACAAAAAAATGAGCCGAAACAACCGACTCATTTTTATATTATTTACAATTTATTTTTACACCGTCGTATCTATTTCCTCACTCGGTAATCCCAAAGAAATTCTTTTATCTTTAGGATTAAATTTCATAATTTTTGTATCAATTTTTGAACCGACCTCTATAATATTTCCTTTTTGATTTTGAAACTCTACAACAGCAGAATGCGGAAGAAGCGCTTCAACTCCGGGTAGTACCTCTACAAATGCGCCAAAAGGTTTAATTCTTGTGATAATACCCTCTTTAATATCTCCTTCTTTCAATTCTTCTTCTGCTTTTAGCCATGGATCCGGTTCAGTATTTTTCAAACTTAAACTTATTCTTTGCTTAGCATGGTCAATATCTATAATTTCAACATTAATTTCCTGTCCCACAGTTAATAAATCGGTAGGATGCTCAACCCACTTCCAAGAAATTTGAGACAACGGAAGCAAGCAGTCTACACCGCCAACATTTACAAATGCACCAAAATCGGTTATTCTTACTACTTCACCTTTTACAACCTGACCTACTTCTATTTGTGCGAATACATTTTTTCTTGTTTCAG
>CADBPN010000070.1 GCA_902796585.1 uncultured bacterium | reverse complement strand
TCAATAGGCATTCCAAAAAATGGTGCACATGGAAAAATGGATACACCTGAAACTATACAGCAGGGACTTGAAGCAGTTATATCTGATATGAGAAGCCGAATGAAACACAGTTATGATGAAATAGTTGCTGTTATTACAGGTGGAATTCATTTTGATGGCAATCCTCAAGGCGCAAAAAGCGTAGAATTACTGGATAGTATTTATAACACTCTCGCCATTGGAGAAAAAATGCCAACAACAGTTCTTGCAGAGCAAAAAATTGACATGGCAAATGAAGCTGAAAAAGGCATAAATATGTATACTTTTAGAGATATGATAAACCTTTTTGGCGGTATTATAAAAGATGCTAAAGGTACAAAGCCGGCGACACCTGAAGAAGTTGAAGAAGCGGCAAACAAAATGTTTGACTTTGTAGAAATTTCGAAACAAGCACCGGCTAAAATCTTGGATAAAGAACCTATTTTAGTAAATTCTTCAAAGTGATAACAATTTAGAATAATTTTCATTATAAAATTCTTCAAATTTATCATCTAAGATAGATTTTCGTGCAGCTTTAGCAAAATCTATAAGGAATTTTATATTATGTATAGACATTAAAGCTTGTCCGGTGCCTTCACCGCACTTGTATAAATGTCTTAAATATGCTCTTGAATGGTTTTTACAGCAGTAACAATCACATTTCTCATCTAAGGGACGAGGATCTTCACGATAGTCTGCGTTTTTTATCTGCTTTTTGCCATCATGAGTGAAGAAAGAACCATGTCTGGCATTCCTTGTAGGAAGAACACAATCAAACATATCTATTCCGCGTTTAATGCCGTCTAATAAATCTTCCGGAGTGCCGACTCCCATCAAATAACGAGGTTTATTTTGCGGAAGCAGAGGAGCGGTAAATTCAACAAAATGATTCATTGTTTCTTTGTCTTCTCCGACACTTAATCCGCCTATTGCATATCCGGGAGCGTCAATTGAAGAAACAAATGCTGCGCTTTCTTTTCTTAAATCATCAAAAAATGCTCCTTGACAAATAGGAAATAATGCTTGGTCTTCTCTTGTTTTAGCTTTTATGCAGCGTTCAAGCCATCTGTGGGTTTTTTCCATTGCTTCTTTTGCCGTTTGATAATCACACCCGAACGGTGCACACCAATCAAATGCCATAATTATATCAGCTCCGATGGATTGTTGAATTTCCATAGAAATTTCGGGGCTTATAAAATGTTTTTTTCCGTCTTTAGGGTCACGAAATTCGACCCCTTCTTCCGAAATTTTTCTCAAATGAGCGAGAGAAAAAACTTGAAACCCTCCGGAATCCGTCAAGACCGGTTTCTGCCAATTCATCCAACCATGAATCCCGCCAAATTTTTCTATAAGTTTGTGACCGGCTCTTAAATACAAGTGGTAAGAATTACCTAATATTATTTGTGCGCCTGTATCATACAAGTTATTATTTGTAACCAATTTTACCGTTGAATTCGTTCCGACAGGCATAAAAATCGGAGTTTCGATGTCTCCATGCGGAGTATGTAAAATTCCTGCTCTTGCTCCGGTTTTTGAATCAACGTGGACTAAATCATAACTAAAAAAACTATTGCTCATAAGCTAATTCTAACAAAATGAATTTTAAAAGGCAAATGCAAAAGAACTTGCAGTTTGACTATTGCAAAATAACAGACGATTTAAGGATTTTGAACAAGAGATTTGACAATTACAAAATTGCACAAATGTTTTGGTATTTAGTTAGTACTCTGATTATATGTAATTCATTTTCGATAATTGTATAAACAATTAAATAATTGGTCATAACAGGCAAAAACAAAATTCTATCATCCCCGGAAAACTCTGGACGATTTTTACCCAAACGAGGATAAAGTGACAAATTGATAAAAGATTTCTTTAACTTAATAACAAAATCTTTTGCTGCATTTACATTATCTTGAGCAATATATTCTTCAATATTGCTAATATCATTTTCCGCTTCTTCGGTTATTATAATTCTGCGATTAGTCATATTTTGCAATCAATCCATCCATAAATTCAATGCAATCATGTGTTCTGCCGTTTTTAATATCATCCATTCCCTTTGCAATATCTTTTCTTAAATTTGTTATGTCTTCAGGAGATATTTCAACTTGTGATATAGCAATACTTAATGTTGCATTAATAGCTTCATTTATTGAATTATAAATCCCTGCAGCGATTTGACTTTGTAAAAACTTTTCGTTATCTGGCGATAAAGATATATCCATAATTAACTCCTTTGTTATTTTAATTATATCAAATATTTGGGGTAAAAACAATCTGCATATTGAGGTGCGTATTCTTAACAAAACTTAATATTGTTAAGCAAAAATAAAAATCTTTACAATTGGCTCAAAACCAGTCATAATACACTATAGAATAGAATAGAATAGAATAGAAAAACTGTGCGCAATTTTACTCTGACACAATCCTTTTTATATATAACGAGGAAAATATTAAAAAGGAGAAATAATATGTCAATAGAATTTAATTTTTCAAAATATGATATTGGTGGTGATGGTGCAACTGCTAATGATAATAAATTAACAGGCAGAGAACGTATAATGGCTATGCAAGATGGTTGGACCATATGGGATGGGTTTGAAAAAGGCGATAAAGCAATGAGGACTGATGACGTGGTAAATCGTTTATTTACTGAGGAAAGAAACAATAATAAGCCATTACTAAATGATACAAGAGCCGATGCAAATGCTGACTATTTGCAATGGGCAATGGGCAATTACAACACAAAAGGTGTTATCGAAGTAAAAAAACAAGGAGATATAGCAATTCTTAAAATACAAAATCAAACTGACACCTTTGACTATATATCAACTTATACAATAAAGGATAATAAGGATGGAACAACGGCTATAACCTGCAAAGATTCTTATAATCAAGACGAATATGTACTTATTGATAATCGTGCTGGAAAATATATGATGTTGATACAGGGTGATGAATATATTCGTGCTGAACAAAATAAAAAAGGAACATATCAATCACTATCAGATTATGCCAAACAACTAAACCAAAGATTTAAAAATAAATTAAAAAACTTATCAATTTTTTAGTAAATAGAACCGGTTTTAACCCGTCAAAACTTAAAAATATGTATCTAGCCTGTAGGTTGGGTTTTTAACCCAACAATAACTTTCAAAAGCAGGTAGGGTAGACTTCAGTCTACCGACATATTTTGGTTGACTAAAGTCAACCCTACGTTTTCAAATTACCTATTTTTGTCTATTTGTATAATTTAGATTGTGTCGGCATTTAAGCCTTATCTTAATTCTTTCAAAATTCCAAAATTGGAATTTTGATGCCCGAAAATGATACTTTGAGGTCGTTTGAGAGGGGTTAATATTCTTTTGTTTTTAAAACTTCCAACCGCTAGAATTTAGTGTTGTTGGGAAGTTTTGTCAATTTTACCCCTTACCCCTATCGACCAAAACGGTCAAAAAAAATACAGTAAACTATATTGCAAAAAAACATTGCTTAAATTATTATGCTTCACTTTCTGCCGGAAGCTGATGCTTCGGTTTATACTCTTCTTCGGCTTCTTCTATCGGTTTAATCGGTAATCTGAACCCGAATGTTGAACCTTCACCTTCTTTAGAATTTACAAATACCTGACCATGGTGATGTTTTTCTACCGTAACTTTAACCAAGTGTAAGCCCAAACCGGTGCCTTTTACTGTATGAGTTGCATTTTCAACTCTGTAGAACCTGTCAAAAACTTTCTTTTGATCTTTTTCAGAAATGCCGGGACCTTGGTCTTCAACACTAACTTCGACAAATTCACCATCTCTTGAACGTTCAAGGCGAACTTTAATACGTTTTCCGTCAGGAGAATATTTGATAGCATTTGATAATATATTCATGAATGCACGTGAAATGCTGTCTACATTTAAATATACTTCAGGTAAATCCGGTTCTTTCATGATAGAGATAGTTAAATCATGTTCTTTTGCAAGTACTTGTACCTGATTAACCGCATCTTCAACTATATCTATAAGATTTTGTTTGGTTTTCTCTAAATGCAAGCTTTGAGCTTCGTATCGTGAAAAATCAAGAATATCATTAACCATACGATTCATTCTTATAATTTCTTGGTTCATAACACCGATAAATTCACGCTGAGTGTTGAAATCAAAATCGTTGCCGAAATTATAAAGAGTGTCTATATAGCTTCTCAGAACTGTAACCGGAGTTCTTAATTCGTGAGAAACATTTGATATAAAGTTGGAACGCAATTGATCCATTTCTACTTCTTTTGTGACATCAATTAGGATTAAAATATAACCTACATAATTGTTTGAACGTGTAAACATAGGTGAAATAAGACATTTAAGCGTTTTTTGATCAATTTGAATGTTGAAATGAATCGGACTTCCGTCATCCTCAAGCGGTGTGTCTTTGAATTGAGCAATTTTTTCCGAAAAACAGAATTCTCCGCTGGAGTCGCAGAATTGTTGAATCTGAGTATTTACAATATCCTCTTCTTCAACTTCTAAAAGTTTTTTAGCATAATTATTTACTAAAATAACTTTATCATGATTATCACATACGACAACTCCGTTTACAATACTCATTAGCACAGATTCGAGTTTGTTTCTTTCAAATGTTAAACTTTCAATTGTTTGTTCATTGTATCTGGAAAGTCTTTCTGACATATCATTAAATGCTGCATACAGTTCTTTAACTTCATTATCAACACCCTTGTCATCAAGAGTATATCCGAACTCACCTGAAGAAATCTTTTTAACACCTTGATAAAGTTTTCTAAGTTCACCTGTAATAATAGAAGAGTTCATGTAAATAATTCCGACAATTACAAGCCAAGCCAATATGAAAACAATAAAAATAGATGTTCTTGAAGTGGAGGTTGTTTTATCCATAATGCCGCCGGAAAGACCTACTGTAACTGAGCCGACATTTGCAGATTCTGCTCCGTTTTTTACAATCATCGGAGAACTGACTGTAATTTTGGCATTTTCTGCTTGTTCCGGATAATCATCTTTACTTGAATATATAATTTTAGAATTGTTATCTTTGAAAATAATAAATGCTATATCATCGTTGCTTTTTAGTATAGAAACCGAATTGGCTCTTAATGCATCGTATTTAGCAAGTTGTGGTACATCTTTTGTAACTTCGACACCTTCAATTGCAAGTGTTTTGGAAAGAACTTGTGCAAAATTTTTATAAGCAGTGTTCATATTCTGCCCTATGCTAAAGGTTGCAAAGCAAGCAGCTCCAATTATAAAAGCAGTGCTGACAATAAGCCCGGTTATTATTAAACGGGTTTGTGCTGACATACCTTTTTTCTTAGGTTGAATATTTGTTGTCTCTCCACCACTTTCCATACTAGGATTATATCACGCAGATTGGCAAATGTAAATTTATAACTTTTTCTGTTGTTGGTTAATATTTAAACACGATTTTTCTAAATAATTTATACCGGCATTTTTATTTGTATAATTTTTTATAGTTTTGTAAGAATTTTCTAAAATTTGGTTTTGTGTGTTTGATAATATAATATTTTCTATTGTTTCTTTTATATTATCCAAATTACAGAGATAACCGTTTTCTCCGTTTTTTAAAATCCCGTCGATTCCGTCGTTTTCCAGACCTATTGTAATACAGCCGCAAGCCATTGCTTCAAGATACACCATTCCAAATGTTTCATTTATGCTAGGAAGGATAAAAATATCAGCTCGTTTCATTTCTTCTATTACCGATTTATGACTCAAATGTCCGGAAAATGTAATTTGTGGATTTTTGCTCGCAAGATTTTTTAGTCGATTCATTTCTTTTCCGTCACCGATGACGATAAGTTCAACATTTTTTATTTTTGCGCATGCATCAATAACGTTATCTATATTTTTGCGTTTTATTAAGTTTGCACAAGTAATTATTCTGTATTTATCTTTGTTTTGCCAATTTCGTCTTATCGGCTCTATCTCTGTGCCGGAATATGCAACAAATGTTTTTGATTCATATTCCGGATATAATTTGAGAAATTTTCTTTTTAAAACTTCTGACCGGCATGCTATTTTGGAGGCTTTTTTATAGGCTTTTTCCATTTCTCGTTTAAAATAAATTGAATAAATAGGGTTTGTAAGTACTTCTATATCTGATACGTGTACTCCTGTAATTAGCGGAATATCAAGTTTTAACTTGTTTGCAAAAATTATACCGCTTGGCATATGCGCAATAACTGCATCAAATTCATTTATATCAGATTTCATTTTGTTTTTTATATTACCCCAAAATGGTAAAAAGTAATTAATATTTTCCACCTCTCCATATATTTTTGTTTTATAAAATGGTTTACTTCTCAAAAATGAATTGAATATAAAATTAGGTTTTATAACTTTTACACTATGTCCCAGCTTTTTCCATTCTTGTACAAAATTATATATTGTTTTGGGTGTATTTTTTTCATTCTCTGAAATAGGATATAAATCAGTAATAACAAGAATATTCATTCTTAAATATCTCCGTATTTATTTTTTTCAAAACAGAGAATATTAATAAGAGAAAATGCCATAACTATTATTAAAAGAACTACAGCAAGCGCAGATGCATACCCTAAATCAAGATTTTCAAAAGCTCTTTCGTAAATATAATAAACAATAGTTTTTGTAGAATTTAAAGGCCCTCCTTTTGTCATAACATATATTTCGGCAAATACCTTCATAGCGGAAATTGTACTTATTGTGGAAACAAGAGCAATAGTAGGCATAATATGCGGAACTGTTACTGTAAGATGTTTTTTTATAAAACTGGCACCATCGATATCGCAGGCCTCATACAATTCTTGCGGTACGCTCATAAGTGATGCAAGATAAATCATCATATAATATCCGATACCTTTCCAAATCGTTACAAGTGCTACTGCAAATAAAGACCAATTCGTATCAACAAGCCAACCTATTGGTGCTATGTGAAAAACGGATAGTATGTAATTTAAAATTCCTTGTCCGGCATAAAGCCATTTAAAAGCAATTGCAGCAACTACAATAGAGACAATGACAGGAAGATAAATCAGAATTTTGTATAATGTTATTCCTCTGATTTTTTGATTAATAAGTATTGCAATAAAAAGCGGAAATGTTACCAAAAACGGAACCGCAATAACTAAATACATAAATGTATTAAACATGACTTTGTAAAAAATAGGTTCTTTGAATAGTTTTACATAATTATCTATACCGTTAAAAGTCGGTTCGTATAAGCTTGATGAATAGTCAAAAAAACTCAACCCGAAAGTTTGAAAAAACGGAATAAAGAAAAAAACAATCAACACTGCAATAGCAGGTAACATAAATAAATATGGAGTATATTTCTTATAGTAGTTCATATAAAAATTATCTCATTTTTAGAACTAAAAGTAAATGGCAGAGAAAAATATAAAATTATTGATAAAAGTATAAATAAAATTTGTTGTATATTATAAAAACGAAAAAGAAAAAATATATAAATTTTTAAAAACCTCTTTACAAAATAAAATTATTTGGTACGATAATAGATGTGAGAGCGATAAGCTCTTGTAATACAACAGAATAAGACTGAAATAATCCTCAGTAGCTCAATGGCGGAGCAACCGGCTGTTAACCGGTAGGCTGTTGGTTCGAGTCCAACCTGGGGAGTTTTTTAT
>CADBPN010000069.1 GCA_902796585.1 uncultured bacterium | reverse complement strand
TATACAAAGTCAAAAACTACAAAAGAAAAATCTCAAGAAATGATTTTTCAACTTGAAACAGAAAAAGACTATCTTGAAAATATAATCTATAGTATAAATTCAGTCGACAGCATGTCTGATTTTGATGAAATAAAATCAGAACTCGGAATTATAGAAAAAGTTCAAAAATCAAAGAAAACAGTAGTTGAAAAAACAGATATTAACGGTTTTGAAGTGTATATCGGTAAAAATAATAAACAAAATGATTATATAATATCTAAACTTGCAAAAGATGAAGATTATTGGTTCCATACAAGAATGTGCGCCGGTTCTCATATTTTATTAAAGGTAAACGGGGTTGAACCAAGTGAAGAAACAATATATGAATGCTGTAAATTAGCTCGCAAATATTCTTCAGCAATTCAGCCTTCAAAAGTCGGTGTTATTTACACAAAAGCAAAAAACTTGCGGAAACCTCCATCAACTCCGTTAGGATACGTAACTTATAAAAATGAAAAAGAAGTCTTGATTTAGCCTAAACCAAACCGCATTTTATCTTGTTTTTTATTATCGTCTTCTGTTTGCTTCTTAATAAAATCTTTTGTATAGGAATTTGTTTGAATCAAGTCGAGTGCCTTTTCATCAAGTTCAGAAGCAAGAAGTCTGGTTGCACCAATACTTAATGAAGCATAATCTGCCTGTACAGCCGGAGTACTTATTCCAAGAACATAGTTTGTAAATTTATTTGTGGTATCTTGCGTTGCTCTTGAAACTTTTTCTGCAACTCCACGCATAATTTCACTCATTGAAGCCAAGCCATTTTTAACAGCATAGTCAATTTCCTTCCAATTCATGTACTCATAAGCTCTAACTGATAATTTTTTTATAACAGTTGTAACGGAAACTTCATTTTTGGACTCTTCGTTAGGAAGAGTTCTATCAATAGTGATTTCATTGGGAGTCCCATTGTTTTCTCCTGTAAGATTTTCCTTTTTTGCATTTAACGCTTTCCTTCTTTCGTCGATGATGTCAGTAGTGTTGTTCGGAACATCTTCTTTTACTTCAAAATTATTAGTATTAGAATTATTAACTTTTTCTTCTGCTATCGTTTTTGCATTTTCAAAATTTTTGTCAAAATCTTCAACAGAAATTTTTAAATCATCTTTATGGTTTTGTACATATTCGTTAACTTCTTTGTATAAATCTTCTGTTATATTGACATCATAAGTTTGTTCTAATTCTTTTAATTCTGCCAAATGATTTGATGTATCAAAGCCATTCTCAGTAGCGCCTACAATTGCCCCTGAGTGGCCTGCTTTTAAATTTTCTTTTATGTTTTTAAATGATTGATAAATTTTTAAAAGTTCAGGGTTATCTTTAAAACACTCTTTCGCTTGTTCTTCAGTTAATGCTTGATCTTCCGGTATATTATTTTTTGTTTTGAATTCTTTAACTGCACGCTCTACTTGTATTCCGTTTTCTGTTAATTGAACATAAGCTTTTAATAATTTTTCAATAGCTTCCGGATCATCACCGACATTACGCATTGCAGTAGCAAGTTCATCTTTAGAAACTCCCAAAGCTTCTAAATTTTCTGCAGAAACCTTAGTAAGGAATTTTTTCATGTTTTCAGATGAACCAATATTTTTTACAAGAAGTGTAATGCAATCTTTAACAGAATCGTCTTCTGCCATAACCTCCTTTACTGCATCCCAAAATTTATCAATGTATTTATCGTCAGTACCACGTAAAAGTACTTCGAATTTCTGCATTTGAGCTTTTATTTTGTCTTTGTCACCATTTGCATTATTAATTCCGTTAACTGCATTTTTAATAAAAGAACTAACTGCTTGTTTTAATTCATTTTCCGGAATATCATCCAGTGTAACAGTTTTAATATCCTTGCCTTTTGGTAATTTTAATAATTTATTATTTATCAAAAATACAGCAAGACCATCTTTTGCCGATTCAAATTCTTTTTGTCTGTGTTTATCTTCTAAAAATTTTCTAAAATTTTCACCGGTTATAGAAATATTGTTAACATCAATATTTTTTTCTTTAACATAATCAGATAATTTAGAATTTAAAAATTTAAGAATTCGGGTTTGAGATTCCGCTGAAATGTTATCTATTGTTTCTGCTTTTGTATTATGGCGTTTTGCATATATTTTTAAGCCATTATTTGCAGTTTTTATTAATTCTTCAAGAGGAATCTTGTATTTTTTTGATATTTTATTAAGCTCTTCTCTGAAGTTTTGAGTATTATTTTGAATACTAAGATCAAAGTCAGAACCGTTAGGGTTAGCTAAGGCATACGGCAGTCTATCAACATTGTTAGTTGTTGTTGATACAGGAGCAATATTATTTTTTATACTACTAACTGTTGGAGCCATCTTAACACCTCAAATATATAAAGTATTTACCGGGCTCCTAATTTCAATAATTCAAAATTTGTTTACAATTCTTAATAAATATTTTTTTCAAATAAAATAGCGTGACGTAAACAATATACATCACGCTATTTTTATACTTAATTAAGAATAATTACTTAACAAGTTCTTT
>CADBPN010000068.1 GCA_902796585.1 uncultured bacterium | reverse complement strand
TGGGAGTGAAAAAAGCCGGTAATAGGAATCGAACCTACAACCTACGGTTTACAAAACCGTTGCTCTACCGTTGAGCTATACCGGCAACTGTGTTTATGATATAAGAAACATTTTTCATTGTCAATAGAAAAATCCAAAAACTCGCAATATGCAGTAGAATTAACAAAATAAAATCCGGACTGAAAAATTTTTGGTTACAGAGTATAAAATTTCAAAATCCGGATAAAATTTGTAAGATGTAAGATTATAAGAGAGTATTATGGTTCAATATTTATGCTGCAACTTCCTCCAACGGAGTATATTTTGCAGACTTCGCAACAACTCCGTAACAAATCATAGTCAATCTTGCATTAACAGCAAGCATATTTTTATAACTGTCAGAAGCTGCATTCATTGCTTTTAGCATATCATTTGCATCTACTTTTGATTTCAACGCATCTGATTCATGATTATCAACTTTTTCTTGCGAGTATTTTTCTACTAATAATTTATCAATGTAATCTCTAGCACCAATTGTCATAAATTAATTCTCCTTTTTATATTCTCTTTTCCAAATAAGGTTTATATCTTTTTAATTCCTTATGTATATATAAAGTATTTCTTTTATAAAAAATTGCCTTTTTAAACTCGTTTTATTAAGAAATGTTAAGACAAGTTTTGATTTTTATTAATTTTGTTGACTTTTGGGGTTAATTAATTAAAACAATATAAAATTCCACTAAAAGGATGATTTTATACTGTTTTATTTAAGCAGCGATAACTTTATTCCGATAGACATGTAAAAAGAGGTAAACTATGCAAATCAATGGCGGCGTAAGATTTTGTGAACCCGGCATGCGGGCATCAATAAGAGCAATGCATGTTCAAAGTGAGCTTTTGGGCATGATTAATGAGAATGTAGCAGGCTTTGACAAAGTCGGATATCAGAGACAAGAACCAGTAGTTTCTGCAATGACAGAGTATATAGGTATTCATGGGTTATCAAAAACGGTTGATGACCAAGTTGGTCGTATCATGGTTTCTAAAAATCCTCTGGATATAGCACTTGCAAACAAAGGTTACTTTCAAGTACAGACTCCGAATGGGGTAAAACTAACTCGTGACGGAAGATTTAAATATGATAAAGACGGCAATCTTGTTACTTTGGAAGATTTTCCGGTTTTGTCAGATGCAGGAATGCCAATTAGACTACCTATCGTTCCTGATAATGTAGATAAAATTACTGTAAACGAAAAAGGATTGGTAAGTGTTTACGATAAAAAAACAAATAAAATTGTTGATGCCGGATTCTTAGGCGTTGTAGACGCTAATGGAATGGCTGTAATAAATCCTGAGGTAAAACAAGGTTATAACGAATATTCAAACGTTACAATTCAAAATGAATTTATGGCAGTAAAGCCTATTGTCAGAAATTTTGAAGCAAACAGACAAATATTCTTAATTCAAAGTACAAATTTACAAAAAGTAATAAGTCAGTTAGGTTCTGCTAACTAGGAGGTATAGCTATGTATAATATGCAGGCGGTAGTAAGAAAAAGTATAAATAACGCAACTATGCAGTTTGAAAAGCTGGGTTATATTGCAAATAACATGGCAAACTACAATACTGCAGCATATAAAACTTCTACATTTGAACAGCTTATGCGCGAAGACGGCTATATAGAAGGAGCTATCAGAAGAAATACTTTACAAGGCTCTATAAGAGTCAGCAAGAATCCTTATGACGTTGCAATAGATGGTGAAGGTTATATTCCTGTTGTTTCACCTGATGGAGAAATACAATACACAAGAGACGGGGCTTTTAAAATAGGTCAAAACGGTTATTTGGTAACTGTAGATGATTGGATGGTCGGTGACGGAATTAAGATTCCTGCAAATTCATACAGATTCGAAATTAAACCAAACGGTGATGTAATCAATTATGATAACAAAGGCTCATTACCTGAAAAAATAGGAACAATTCCGATTGTGCAATTTGATAATCCGGAAGCACTGGAACAAGGTCATCACAACAAAATGGTTTATACAGAAGAATCCGGCGATCCGAAACTTGTAAGAGATTCCGAAAGTATTCGCCAATACGCAACAGAAGTTTCAAATGTAAATGTATACGACGAATTGAATGATTTGATGAGACTGAATACATCAATGATTGCAAGTATGAACCTAATGAAAGTTGCAGATGATATGTATAATAAAGCAATTAATATTAGAGAGTAAGGTGATATAAAATGAGTTACACAAGCTTAGACCCCATGGGCAATGCAAATTTAATGATGGATCTGATTTCACAAAGACAAAGAGCTCTCGGTGCAAACGTAGCAAACGTAGATACTCCGGGATACGTAAGAAGAGACATTGATTTTTCAACGTACTTGGGAACAATGAACAGTCCGCTTGAAACTAAACTTTCTGCAAAACTCGGTCCTTCTGCGGTGATGGAAGATCGTTCGAGACAAGAAATTGACATAGCTGAAGAGTTGACTGAAATGCAAAAAAACTCACTTCTCTATACTATGGCAACAAGAAGAATGTCAAACATAATTAATGAAATGAAAACAGTAATAAATGTGGGTAAATAAGGTTAAATAGAGAATAACATCCACAATAATCTGTAAAAAATTAAAAGCGAGGTAAATTATGAGCATAATGGAATCAATAAATATCGGATCAAATGCACTAAAAGCACATGGTTTAAGATTAGATATACACGCAAAAAACATTGCAAACGTAGATACTCCTAATTATGTTCGAAGAATTCCGGTATTGAATGCAAGCGAAGATATTTCTTTTCATGGAGTTATGAACGCAATGAAAGAAGACGTTTTCGGGACGGGAACCTTGCCTTATTTACAGGGCGGTGTCGTATTTAATGGCTGCGTAGAAGATCCTACTGTCGGAGAAAGAATTTATTCTCCGGGACATCCGGACGCTGATGCTAACGGATATATAAGAGCTTCAAACGTAAATGCAATGGTAGATATGGCAGATGCAATTATGGCACAAAGAGCTTATGAAGCCAATTTAGCATTAGTTAACATATCTAAATCAATGGCTGCTAAGGCTGTTGAAATAGGAAGATAAGATAATTTTGGGACATAAAAAGGCGGGAGGTGAAATTTCACCTCCCGCCTTTTAAAATAACTATTAACGTCTTGTCGGCATACAAAATAAATTTCTATCAAATTCATAAAAATTGTTTATGATACCGGATAAGCCTGTCATTTTTTTATAAAATTCTATAGG
>CADBPN010000067.1 GCA_902796585.1 uncultured bacterium | reverse complement strand
TTCTAACAAAATATAATAGCGGTGCGTTTTATTTATAAAACGCACCGCATCATATTCTGAACTATTGTTAAAAGAAATCCTATTTTACAAGTTCTTTGAATGATTTACCAGCTGAGAAAGCAGGAACTGTCTTAGCTGCAATTTTCAATTCTTTACCAGTTTGTGGGTTTCTGCCGATTCTAGCAGCACGTTTGCGAGCTTCCCAAGTTCCGAAACCTACTAAAGTTACTTTTTTACCTTTAGCAACTGTTTTTTGGATAATTTCTAATGTAGCTGATAATACATCTGAAGATACTTTTTGAGAAAGTTTAGTCTTCTTTGAAATTTCTTTTACCAATTCTTCTTTGTTCATGATAAATCTCCTATACACTTTTTCTACTCTCTTGAACATAAACACAACACATAAAAAAGGATGATAAAGTTCCCCTCTTTTACGTGATATCTGTGTTTCACGTTCACTATGATACCTATTATACACATGTTTTTAAAATTTGCAAGCATTTTTTATTTAAAATCTTAATTATAAAGCATGTTTTAAGTTTATTTTAATTGTTCCAATTCTTGAAACCCTTTTAAACAGTGGCTTTTAGAAAACTATAGATTTGCCAAAAATGTTTTTCAAACCATGAAAATTCCTTAACAATACTTAAAAAAGGGGAACTACTATTTGCGGATAGCATGGATTTTTAGTATACTTTAAGAGTATGAAAAACCTAAAAAAACTATCTTTAGCATTTTATTGGCACATGCATCAACCCGTATATGAATTAGAAGGTACTTATTTAATGCCTTGGGTTAGGCTTCATGCCATAAAAGATTATTTAGATATGGTTTTGGTTTTGGAAAAACATAAAAAGTTAAAATTAAATTTTGACATTGTACCTGCCCTATTAGATTCAATAATAGATTATACAGAGAAGGGATATCAAGATATTCATTTTGAACTTTCATCTTTTGATGTTGAAAAACTGACGGATGAAGAAAAGTCTTTTATTATAAATAATTTTTTTATGACCAAGTTTGAGACTATGGTCTTTAAAAATGAAACATACCGGCGCTTGTATCAGAAAAGATTTTCTATAAATAATTTCGGAATAAATGATTTTTCTCTTCAAGAATATTCTGATTTAATGGCAGTATTTAATTTAGTGTGGATTGATCCGATTCATTACAAAAGGTATCCCAGATTAAGAAAGTTGTGGGATAAAAAAATCAATTATACTCAACAAGACAGACTGGAAATTTTGAGTATACAGATTGATATAATGCGTGAGATAATACCGACTTTTAAAAAATTTATTAAAAAAGGACGTTTGGAGCTTACAACAAGTCCGTATTATCATCCGATACTTCCAATTATGATAGATATAAAATCATCGGCGAAAGATTGTACAACAACCAAGCATTTACCATTATCATTGAACATGATTGATGACGTTAAGCTGCAAATATCTTCTGCAATTAAAAGAATAGAAGAAATTTTTGGATTTAGGCCCAAAGGACTATGGCCGCCGGAATTGTGTATTGGTGCAAAAACTTTAAAAATGTTGGCAGATGAAGGAATAGAATGGACTATATCTGATGAAGGAATTTTAGCAAATTCTATTAATTCTGATTTTGTGCGAGATTTTAAAGGAAATATAAATGATCCTTATCGTTTACTGAAAACTTATACATATCAAGCAAGACGCAATAAAGAAATTAATATAATCTTTAGAGAACGATCTATTCCAAATCTGATAAATTTTGAGTATGCGGGTATAAATCCTGAAATGGCAGCGAATGATTTGTATGAAAAAATTAAAACAATGCAAAATAAGTTGTTGGTTTCACCTGATAATACGCACCTTCTCACAATAGCTTGTGATTGCGAAAATTGTTGGGAAAATTATCAAAATGACGGAGTGGAATTTTTAGATAAGATTTATTCCTTAATAGAAAATGATAAGTCATTAGAAACGGTATTAATAAGTGATTATATTGCTAATGACAAGCATAAAAAGCCTCTTAAAAAAATATATTCCGGCTCCTGGATTGATAAAACTTTCCAATATTGGGTAGGAGATTCTGAGAAGAATATTGCTTGGGCATATTTGAAAAAGACAAAGGACGATTTAGATAAGTTTATTAAACATAACAAAAATAATCCGGTTATAAAAACAGCAAAAAGGGAACTTATGATTGCAGAAGGCAGTGATTGGTTCTGGTGGTACGGAAAACCTAATAATTCCGGACAAGACTTTCTGTTTGATTATATGTACAGGGAACGGTTAAAAAATGTTTATAATATTATAAATAAAAAACCGCCTGAATATTTGAGTAAGAGTATTATAACGTCAGTAGAACTTCCGTTTAAACTTCCGAAACGTTCAATATCACCAAGCATGGATGGTCTTATTAAAAGTTCTGACGAATGGTTTAATGCCGGTTCTATGAGCCTGCTTGACGGACCTGTATACAGAGAAAATAAGAATGTAGATAAAATTGATTTCGGGTGTGACAAAGAGAATATTTATTTTAGGCTGCATGTTAATAAGAATTCTTCTGAAATAAGTTATTTAGACAGAATAAACCAATTTTATATTTATACCAGAAATGCAACGCGTATTAATAATAGAGCAAATATCAGAATTATAGGAAAAACAGATAATCCATATCCTATTTTAATGGAAAAATTTGAGCACGAATTAGCATTGACACTTGTTAGAGATACTTTGTATCCGCTAAGATTTATAACAGTATTGCATCCGGATTTATGGACATTAGATAATCCGGAAGGACTGACTACTGTCTATAAAGATGTTATTGATTTGCGGATTCCGTTTGATAAAATCGGTATAAAAAAAGGTGAAACAGTTGAATTTTTCATGGCGAATACCGATTCCGGCGTAAAAAATACATACATTCCGCAGGAAGTTCTGCTATCTTTGACAAGGGAATAGAGTAGAAATTAAATAAATAATATAAAAAAATAGCGAAATAAAAATTTCGCTATTTTATTTATTTTTCTTTTATAATGTCTATGCTTCAGCCTGAGCTTCTTCCGCAGGCTTTTCTGCTTTTGCAGCTTCTTCTGCTGCTTTTTTAGCTTCTTCTTCAGCAGCTTTCTTAGCTTGTGCTTTCTTAGAAAGTTTTACTGTTTCAGATTTTTTGTAATTCAAACTGCCGTCTTCATTACAGTTAGCTATCAAATATTTAACAGTATCTGTAGGTTGAGCACCTTTTGAAATCCAAGCTTCAGCAGAAGCCTTGTTTAATTTCATATCTTTAGTTTTAGGATTATAGTATCCTAATTCTTCAATAGGTCTGCCTTCTCTTTTTGTTGTTGAGTTAATAACTATTACTCTGTATGTCGGAGCTTTTTTGGCACCTAATCTTTTTAATCTGATTTTTAACATGTTAAAATTCCTTCTTTTTCAATTATACATTTCGGATTTAGCGTAAAACTTGAAGCTATTTCCGTTACCCCTAGCCGCTTATGGGGTTAAGCAGGAAATTAAGAGGATACCTGCTCATAATAAAATTAAACACAAACATTCTATTTTATCAAGAGATTTGGCTTGATTATGAACAAAACTTAATATATTTTTATGAAAGTGATTGTATTTTTTTGTACAAATCAATAATTTCTTTTGATTGATTTTTAGGAATTACAATTTTTATTTTTGCGTTTAAATCTCCGTAACCGCTTGAAAGAGGAAGCCCTAATCCTTTTAACCTTAACGATTGTCCGCTTGATACTCCTGCCGGAATTTTAATGCTGATATTTCCATGTAAAGTTTGTATGTTTTTGGAAACACCAAGAACAGCTTCCGGCGGAGTTATTTCGACTTCTTTTGTTATGGAATCTTTATCAAAAGTGTATTCACTGTCTTTAAAGTGAACGATAAGGTATAAATCGCCCTTTCTCCCGTAAGCATCAGTTTTTCCTTCACCTTTCAATCTGACTTTTTTGCCTTCTTCAATACCTTTAGGAAGTTTTACTTTGACGTTTTTCGGTTTTGAAATAATACCTGTGCCGCCGCAATGTGAACAATAACCTCCCCCGCTGCATTCTCGGCATCTTTCCATTTCTGTGAATGTAACACTAATAGGTTTTCCTTCAAAAAGCTCGCGTGCGGTTACATTTAGGTTCTTTGTAATATCAAGATTTTCACTCGGTTCAGCGGCTTTTGTTCTTGACGTACGCCCGGAGGTTGTTCTTCGTCCCCCGCCAAAATCGAATCCGCCAAAATTAGCTCCGGCAGCTTGTCCGGCATTAATGTTACCCATCATGTCTCCAAATAAAGAACTGAAGAAATCTGAGAAACCATTTCCGCCAAAGTCAAAACTTTGAGCACCTCCATTGTTAAAATTAAAGCTAAAGTTTTCAAATCCCGGCGGTGGTGTATATTCAGCTCCGCCTTGCCAGTTTGAACCTAAACTGTCATATCTTTGACGCTTGTTTTTATCTGATAAAACTTCATAAGCTTCATTTATATCTTTGAATTTTTCTTCGGCTTCTTTTGTTTTATTTACGTCAGGATGATATTTACGAGCGAGCTTTCTGTATGCTGATTTTATTGATGCGGTATCTGCATCTCTCGATACGCCCAAAATTTCATAGTAATCTTTATATTTCATATTTTTTTATTCCTTTACTACATTCATGTTAATACAAAAATCCAAAAAACCTTTTAATATTAACTATTTTTTAACTTTGCAAAAATTTATCCTCTTATCAAACACTTGTATAATACATATTTTTTCTTAAAAAAATAAAATAACTTTGTAATGAGAGTAAGAGGATTTTAATTTTGATTAAAAAGAGAGCTTTATCCGTATTATTGCTGTTTTTTATGCTTTTAAATCAAGCGTTTGCGGCAAATGAGATAATTTATAATGAAAATTCTATAGATATTCAAGCTGTAGAAGCGACAAAAGAATCAAGGTATCCCGACTATTCAAAAATGTATATCGGTGATGATAAGCATGAAAAATTTAACAGGAAAATGTTTAATCTTAATTCAAAGTTAAACAAGTTTATCGCTCGCCCTGTTCACATAGTGTGGTCTTCTATAATGCCGAAATTCGGTATAGATAGAATCAGAGATGCTTACAATAATATAGAATACCCAAAACGACTGGTAAGTTGTATTGTCCAAAGAGACGGCAAAGGAATTAAGCAAGAAACAATAAGGTTTCTCACAAATACAACACTGGGATTGGGCGGTTTATTTGATCCGGCTGATAAAATATTTAAAGTCAAACCGACTAATGAAATATGGAACAAGCATTATGTAAATGTAAAATGAACTCAGGTTCATATTTAGTCATGCCTGTTTTGCATTCTTGTACACCTCGTTCTCTGTGTGGAAGAGCTCTCGAAGCTGCTCTCGACCCTTCTGTTTATCTCGCAAGTCCTATAGCTACGGCAATTAAGTTTGGACTTATGTTAAACAGAACTTCTTATATGCAGCCGCTGGCACAAATGATAGAGACAACCTATGCAGATCCTTATGACATACATAAAAAGTTATTCGGACTTGAAAACTATATAAAAAATGCAAATTTAGACAGAGAAGAATTATTAAGAGAAGAAAAACAGCTTGTTGAAGAAGGACACTCAGAACTTGCTGAAGAAATGATTGCCGAACTTGGAGAATCAGATAAAGATACCGGCAATATTACCGGCATGGCTTCAAATATAGATGCAAAAACGGATTTGTCAGATATAATGCCGCTTTCAACGAGCGTCTTAAAACCAGATATCATTTTAACTGATTATAAACCTCAATCACCGATTGTTGATTCAATGCGGACTGCATTATTTGATAATCCGTCAATAAATAAATCAATGTGGAATGAATTATCTATATGGAACAGAAGTTTTTGGAAAAGGATAAAAACGGCATCTGTTTCAGTTACTCCGAATAGAGAGGCTTATCAGTTTAAATATATTCTGCAAAAAGATAAAAATTCTCCGCTTATAATTTTGTACCCTTCAATAGGTGAAGGTGCAGGTGCGCATCATTCTATAGTTTTTGCAAAGATGTTTTATGATGAAGGTTTTTCTGTTTTAATGCAAGGCAGTCATTTTCAATGGGAATTTGTAAAAAGCATGCCGGAAGGTTATGCACCCGGAATTCCGCAAAATGACGTAAAGCAAATACGATATATAACTTCAAAAGCATTAGAGTATTTGCATAACAAATATAACTATGAACCATCTGAAAAATATGTTATCGGAACTTCTTTCGGTGCAATGGCTACAATGTTTTTAGCGGACTTAGAAAATAGCGATAACACTTTGAATATAACAAAATACATAGCAATAAGTCCGCCAATCGATTTGAGGTATGCACTTGCACAAGCTGATAAAAACAGTGAAGAATTTGATAAATCATCTGATGAAGTAAAGCAAAAAACTGCAATAACTGCTGCAAAAGTTTTACAATTACTTGACTTAAAAGATGAGAAAAACTTTAATTTTAAAACCCTTCCGTTCAGTGATGAAGAAGGAAAATTGATTACAACCTTTTTTATGAGACAAAAGCTTTCGGATTTAATCTTTTCAATAGAAAATGTTAACAAGAAAGAAAAAACAAACATTTACGAAATGATAAACAACATGAACTATCGTGATTATGTTGAAAAATACTTGGTAAAAGAAGATACTTATGAAAATTTAACTCAAAATGCTAATTTGTTTTCTATTTCAGATTTTTTAACGACTAAAAACAATTATAAAATATATCACTCTTTAGATGATTATTTTGTAAACCAAGGACAAATTGCAAAATTAAAAGAGTTGGCAAAAGATAATCTTATTTGTTTGAACTGCGGTTCACACTTAGGCTTCCTTTACAGAAAAGAATTTGAAGACGCTTTGAAAAAAGAAATTGTACATAACAAAATTTCTATTGAGGAATCTTTCCATCAATAATAAATGACTTGTATTGATTGTTTCTATAATTGAAGAATTTATTTTGCTCCTCAATCAGTTTATCAGCTGTTTCTGCATCAAATTTAAGTGTTTCCATAATTTGTTCTTTTGTCATTCCTCTGGTTTGAATAATTAAATTTGCCCATACGCTTTCATCTGATGATATTTTGTTGCTGTTATCATTTATATGTGCCATGCCATATAAAAATGTAGCAGATTCTTCGGCAGAAACAGTACCTTTGTTATCAATATCTAAATTCTTCATTTTCAAAAGCGCATTATTGAATAGTGTTGCTTTATATAAGTCTTTGCTTTCTATGTTATCATAACTAACTTCAGTGTTGAAATCTTTATACTCTTTTACAACTTCTATAGCATATTTTCTGGCTGTGTTTGCATCTAGTTTTTTTTCGTTTTGATAGTATTCAACAAGGTCTTTGAAAAACATTTCGTGTAATCCAATTTCGCCATTACCGTCTTGGTCAAATAATTCTACGTATTCCGCTCCCATTTCAAGGTATGCTGCTCTCAGATCCGATAAATTTGTTTTTACCTCAGATGCTTTTGTTGAAAGATTTTCATTTATAGTACCCGCTTCAGAACTAAACTCAAATTTATTAAATTTTTTTGCATTTGCATAATTTACTATACGTTTGTTAAGTTCTTCTTCTGTTATATTTGGATTTACAGCTTGCATCACGTGATATTTTTTTGCCAGATCTTTAATAAAATCAACATCAACATTATTGATATCAAACTTGGCACTTTCCAAGATTGTCTTAATTTTCAAAATATCATTTTTACCCTGAGCACCATGAATATCGCTTTCAGGACCATTTTTTAAAATAGCATCAATCTCATTTGTACTACCTTGAGTAATGCTTGTTGTCGCAGATAAAAC
>CADBPN010000066.1 GCA_902796585.1 uncultured bacterium | reverse complement strand
TTTTTTGTATTTATTTATATTCCGTTATTAATAATTTGTGTGAACATATTGATAATAGAATTACTTTGCAACAATGCATTAAAAAAAACAAAACTAAAGACGTACAAACTAAGCCAATTAACTCAATCCCCAATATACAAAATACTTTTCCCAATCGGATTTATATCATTTTGGATTCCGATTTTAATATTTTGTATAATATAACCTCATGTTACAAATAGTTAACACACTAAAATCTAAATTTTCATCCGTTTTTTTAGAAATTATATCTGTAGTAGCAAGTCCGCTTGCATATTTTGTATTGTCAAAAAAAGATCCAACCGGCATAAGTCTATTTGTTTTAACAATTACAATAATATTGCTGTATTGTTTTCATACAATTTATAAACTAAATTTCAAATAATATTAGAAAACTTGTCATTTTACAGTCTACTATTTCCCCTATACCCATTTTCGATTTATCCTACGCAGTTAAAATAACTTTGCTTCAAAACCAAGTACAAAGTAATATTACAACATTTGCAAATTTCACTATAGAATTATTACAAAAATTTTACATCTAAACCTAAAACACTTACTATGTGCGGATTTTAATTTTTATATAATAAATTGGATAAACAAAATTTCAAAAATATGTTATAATTAACATGTGTTTATAGGAGTGTGTGTATGAGCGAGATTATTACAGAATACCGGAATGAAAATACTAAAAACATTGATTTACTTTCAACTATAGATATGGTAAGGAAGATTAACGAAGAAGACAAGCTTGTCGCACTTGATATTGAAGACGAACTGCCAAATATCGCAAAAGCGGTTGATATAATTGCAAAACAATTTCTAAAAGGCGGAAAGCTTTATTATTACGGAGCTGGGACATCAGGAAGAATCGGAATTCTTGATGCATCTGAGTGTCCTCCGACATTTGGTGTTTCTACAGATATGGTTCAAGGAATTATCGCAGGAGGAGACGCAGCCATCAGAGTTGCAGTTGAAGGCGCCGAAGATAATTTTGAACAAGGAGAAAAAGACGCAGAAAGATTAACGGATAATGATGTTTGCGTAGCAATTTCCGCAAGCGGAAATCCTAAATACCTATTGGGAGTTTTATCAAAAGCGGAAGAAAACGGGTGTAAAACAATTGCCCTTACTTGCAACCATGATGCAGCAATTTTGGAAGAAGCAGGTCATGGAATTTGTGTAGAAGTCGGACCTGAAGTAATTGCAGGCTCAAGCAGAATGAAAGCCGGAACTGTTCAAAAAATGGTATTAAATATGCTTTCTACAGCATCAATGATTAAAATCGGAAAGACCTACGAAAACTTCATGATTGATTTATTACCAACCAATGAAAAACTTAAAGACAGAGCAATTCGTATAGTTTCAGAAATTGCGGAAGTAAATGCATCAACTGCTTTCCAAACATTGATAGATTCTGAATGGAAAGTTAAAACTGCAATTACAATGCTCAAATGCAATCTGACAAAAGAAGAAGCAAATGACGCCCTTCGCAAAAACTGCGGCGTCCTTAGAAGGACACTTAAATCTTTTTCCAAAGTTTAGAACGGATTTACTTGATACAAAAATAACTGACCGAACTAATATCTTGCAAGATATTTGTCTATTTCCCACTGTGAAACATAAGTTCTAAAATCGTCCCATTCAATTTCTTTTGCAGTCAAAAACTCATCTAAGATATGAGAACCGAGAGCTGTTTTTGCAATTAAAGAACGCTCCATATATCCCAAAGCTTCTTTCAAACTTCCCGGAAGAGATTCGATTTTAAGACGTTTTCTTTCTCTGTCAGTGAGTTTATAAATATTTGCCTCAACCGGTTTTGGCGGTACAATTTTGTTTCTTACACCATCTAAACAAGCTGCTAAGATAGTTGCAAATGCTAAATAAGGATTACAGCTCGGATCCGGAGAACGAAGTTCTACCCTTGTCGAAATACCTCTTTTAGCAGGAACTCTTAACAAAGCACTTCTGTTAGCTAATGACCATGCCATATAAACAGGGGCTTCATAACCGGGAACAATTCTTTTATAGCTGTTTACCGTTGGATTTAGTATTGCTGTTATGCTCTTTATATGCTTCAACATACCGCCAATTGAATACTTTGCAGTATCTGACAGTTGATATTCCGCTTTTTCATCATAAAAAGCATTTTTTCCATCTTTAAACAATGAAATATTACAATGCATTCCTGAACCGTTTATACCGAAAACTGGCTTTGGCATAAATGTTGCGTGTAATCCGTATTGCGCAGCTATAACTTTTACAGCAACCCTGAAAGTAGCAACATTGTCGGCCGCAGTCAAAATATCAGAATACTTGAAATCAATTTCATGTTGTCCGTCTGCTACTTCATGGTGTGAAGCTTCAATATCAAATCCCATTTCTTGAAGAGTATTTACAATATCAGAACGAACAGATTCTCCTAAGTCATCCGGTCCCATATCATAGTAACCGCCTCTATCATGAGTTTTTGTTGTTACTACATTTCCGTCTTTTTCAAACAAGAAGAATTCTGCTTCAGGTCCTATATTCATTGAAAGTCCCAGCTTTTGCGCTTCTGCCATCAGTCTTTTTAAGTTACAACGAGGACAACCCTCAAACGGTGTTCCGTCTGCATTATATATATCACATATTAATCTTGCTGAATTTCTGCCGTCTTTTTCTTGCCAAGGTAGTATTTGGAATGTATTTTTATCAGGGAAAAAGAACATATCAGATGTTTCTATATTTCTAAAACCTTTTATTGACGAACCATCTAGCATAATTTCGTTGTTTAGAACCCTATCAATGTGATCAGAAGGAACCGCTAAATTTTTTACTTGCCCGTTAATGTCTACAAACTGTAACTTTATAAATTGAACGTTATTTTCCTTTATCAACTTTTTGATATCGTCATTTGAATAATTTTTACCATCTAAAGGTTGATGACAAAATTCCATATAAAACCCTCCAAGTTTTGTTATTCCGGATTTCTTCCAGTCTATTTACTTCTTTTACTAACTTTACCATTATTTTTGCATTATTACAAGAAATTTTATAAAAATTTAATTTCACAAAAAACGAGGATAGCACATTGCTATCCTCGTTTAGAATTATTAAACTATACAGAAGCCAATTTTGCTTGACTCTCCAATTGTAAAGTTACTGTTGTAATATCACAAACTGAAGAAGGTCCAAAATACTGAATCGCACCAGGGAATAAATATCTGTCATTTAATGCCCAATCTTCTCTGTTTGTTTCAAGTTTTTTAAATACAGGACCATCCAGTTCAACCAATGCTTTTTTAATAACCGGTTTCATTTCACCATGTCTTCTTTCCATATTCATCATCATTGTAAGTGGTACACCGCCTGCAATCCAGTCATTAGCAGGTTCTGTAAGATTTCTTACAGAAGATAAATAACCGGTTAAACCGAAGTTAATCAAAGCAAATGCATTAAAACCAAGAGAATAACAGTAATCTGCATCAAAATTTGAAGGGAACGCACATCTACCTTCATAACCAAAGAAGTGAGATTGAGTAGAAAATTTACCTGAATATTTTCCTTGTTTCTTTAATTCACTTAATCTTGTTTCAATCATAGATATCAACAATTTTTCTGTTTCAATTTTTGAAACTTGAACATTACCATGAGGATCTCTATCCATCAATAATTGAGACTTAATCAATGCCGGCAAAGATTTAAATACTGAAGAATTTTCACTGGAAAGTGAATTTTCTATAATAGCAATTTTTTCTGCATCGCTTCCGTTTGAATATTTTGAATCTTTTTCTAACGAAGGCATAATGTCATTTAAATTTGCAATCATCGACTTTAATTCTGGAACAAATTCAATTAAACCTTCCGGAATAACTGCAATACCAAAGTTTTTACCCATTTCTGAACGGCGGACAATGATATCTGTCATATAATCAATGATTGAAGAAAGTGACATCTTTCTTTGTTCAACTTCTTCCGAAATAAGAGTAATATTTGGCTGTGTTTGTAATGCTGCTTCAAGAGCAACGTGAGAAGCACTTCTGCCCATTATTTTTACAAAATGCCAATATTTTTTAGCTGAATTCGCATCTCTTTCAATATTTCCGATTAATTCTCCGTATGTTTTTGTTGCGGTATCAAAACCGAAAGATATTTCAATTTGTTCATTTTTCAAATCGCCGTCAATGGTTTTAGGGCAGCCGATAACCTGAATATTTGCATTGTGTGCAACAAACCACTCTGCAAGAAGAGCCGCGTTTGTATTGGAATCATCTCCGCCTATGATTACTACAGCTGATATATTAAGTTTTTTACAAACTTCCCAAGCAGATTGGAATTGTTCTTCTGTTTCTAACTTGGTTCTACCTGAACCTATAATATCAAAACCACCTGTATTTCTGTAATCATTAATAAATTCATCATTAAATTCTACGTATTTTCCTTCAATAATACCGCTCGGACCACCTAAAAAGCCATACAATTTATTGTCTGAATTTGCTTGTTTTAAAGCATCATATAAACCGGCAATAACATTATGACCACCGGGAGCTTGCCCGCCCGATAATATAACACCAACATTTCTTAAACTGCCGGAATTTGATTCACTCGATGTTTGGAAAGTAACAGTCGGTTTTCCGTAAGTGTTTTTAAATAAAGCTTTAATTTCATCTTGATTTGCAACCGATTGTGTAGCTGAGCCTTCGATTGAAACAAGGTGATTAATACCTGAAGCCAATGAAGACGGAAGCTTCGGTTGGTATTTTAATCTCTCAATTTGTAATGGTGATAAGTTTGTCATGTTTAAACTTCCTTTCTTTTGAGATTATTTTATCACAAACATTACAAAGAGTAATTACATCTAATTGAATTAACAACGCATTTGATATAAATTCTGCGCAAAAAAAATTTTTACGGTTGTTTAATTATGTATATACTTAATATTTTGTAAAAAACTCTTTTATAAAATATAATTTAGGTATACAATATAGTTATTCTTCTGTCACAAAAGTATGAAAGGATTTTCAAAATGGTTCTTGAAATGACTTATCCGCAGCTTGAAAAAGCTGTAAACCCGACCCACGATATAAGATTATTCTCCGGTCGTTCAAACCCCAAACTTGCGCAAGAGATTGCTGATTACCTTGGAACAACAGTAGGACCTATGGTAATTAAGAATTTTGCCGATGGTGAAATATACGTTCAAGTAAAAGAAAGTATCAGAGGCGATGATGTTTTTCTTGTGCAGCCGCTTTGTAATCCTGTTAATGAAAATTTAATGGAACTGCTTATTATGATTGATGCTTTTAAAAGAGCAAGTGCAAAATCAATAACTGCAGTAATTCCATATTATGGATACGCTCGACAGGACAGAAAAACTTCCGGCAGAGAAGCTATAACAGCAAAATTAGTTGCAGATCTTCTAACGACAGCCGGAGCTAACAGGGTTCTTGCTATGGACTTACACACAGGCCAAATACAAGGATTCTTCAACATCCTTGTCGACCACATTTTTGCAGCTCCAATTCTTGTCGACTATATTAAAGATTTAGGAATAGCTCCTGAAGATATGGTTGCTGTCAGTCCGGATATGGGCGGGGCGAACAGAACCAGATACTTTGCAAAAAAATTAGATTGTCCAATGGCAATTATTGATAAAAGAAGAGATAAACATAATGAAGCAATCGCTGCAAACATCATCGGAGATGTTGAAAATAAAGTTTGCTTAATGTTTGACGATATTATTGATACTGCAGGTACTATATGTGAAGCGGCAAAACTTATAAAACAAAAAGGTGCAAAAGCTGTATATGTAGGTGCAACGCACGCTGTATTCTCGGGTCCTGCAATCGAAAGATTAAAAAATGCTCCTATTGAAGAATGTATTGTTACAAATACTATACCTTGGGACTTAGCAAAACTTCCAAGTAACGTAAAACAACTGTCTGTCGCACCTCTGTTAGGAGCAGCTATATCACGAATTCATGATGATGAATCAGTAAGTTCTTTATTTGGATTTGAAAAAGAAATGAAGGTTTAGTACTACTCCATTAACGATACTGTTTCATCACTGATATAAGTAGTTGAAAACTTATAAACTTCTAAACTTTTAGAGAAATAGTCCGGATGTAATCCGGCTTTTTCTTTTAATGATTTAAAGAATATTTCTCTGTCAGGAAGTTGTTCCCATACAATCGGAAGGTAAACAGCTCTATGATTTCCATCAGAAATTATTACTCCGTATGGATAAATTTTTGATAGCAAATCTCTCTCGTCTTTAAAATAGATTCTTTCAATATCGGAAAGTATCGAAACAGAAATATCCAAATTAGGAATTTCTTCCTCTTGTAATGGTTCAAACCTTGGATCCTGAAATGCCGCATTTTTAGCATTATCAATAATATCTATAAGCAGAGGCTTTGCCGGATAAACAGAACCCATGCACCCTCTTAATTTACCATTTTCTTTTAATGTCACAAAAGATGCTCCTAATTCAGTCATAACTGACGGAATTTCTTTCGGAAGAGCTTCTTCTTCACGTATAGCATTAATAATAGCATTACGGGAAGTTGAAAGAATGTATTTTGAACAGAATTTTTCTATATAGTCATTCTTTGCTCCTTCATAAAGAAACCAGGAACCATACCCCACGACTCTTTCCTTTTCCTGAGAAATATCGCCGGAATTATACATTTCTTTTCTTATCATAGAAAATCCGTTTTTGCTTGCAAAATCCACTAAACCTTTTATTCCGATTAATCCGCATGCCTGCTGCTGTTCAAACAAATTTACTTTTGCGGATTCAATTAATGCTGCAGTATATGTGTCAATTTGACGACATTGTTCTTGAGTATAAAAATGACTTAAATCTGAGGAAATAATAAATGATGAATTATCCCAATAAGCAGAAATTATGTCAGATATCAATTTATAATCACACCTTCCAACTAAAATAGGGGTAATTCTAATTTTTTTACCCAATTTTTTTAAATTTATCATAAAATCCAAAGCATTCTGTCGCTGCGGGAAAAAAATATTCTGTAAAAAGGGCAACTGAACTTCAATTGAATGTTCATTTACAAATGGTTCATCATCAATATATACAGGAAATTTTTCTGCAATCTCTCTTATAAGTTTATTATTTACTTCAACACTTCCTAATGGAGTATCAAAGAATGTATATTTAGGTAAAACCACATTGTTAAATACTTTATGATGAGATGGAGCTATAATAAAAAAATTTTCTGCCGCTTCAAGATGCTCATAAGCAGCCATTGCCGCATGACCGGAATATGTATATCCTGCGTGCGGAACTATTATAGCCTTAGACTTGTATTCAACATTGGAATTTTGTTTTAATGAGGATAAAAGACTATTTAACTCTTCTGCTTTTTCAGGATAAAAACTGCCTGCAAATTCAAATTCTTTATTCATAAAGTTATTATAAAATACATTTTTTTATATAGCAAAAAAATTTTTTATGATTTTTATATAATATATGAAAATTTATTTTAATAATCAAAAATTTACAGGCTACTCTGATATATATACTGGAAAAGATAAAAAACGCGGTATAGATTTTTCTTTTATTACAATCAAAATGGACAATGTTGATAGTAAAACTTTAAATTTATTTAAAGAATACAAAGAACTTGTAAAGAGTAAAGATTACGGTATGCAAGATGATATTATAACTATAAGCCTCTTTGAAAATAAAAAGAATAATGCCGGTGATTTATTTTTAAATAATAATTTTTTATACTCTGTATATGATTTAAAAAAAATTCCTGAACAATTGAATAAAAGTAAGAATCCGGAAAAAATAAAATTATTAGAAAAAATAAATCTTAAAGCATACACATTAATGGCAGCTTTAACAAAAAATATTATTAATCAAAAACATTTTGAAATAAAAAATAATATCGATAAAAATAAATCAGCAGTAGAATTAGGTAGTGATACGTTATTAGAATCAATGTTTAATACTTTTTTAAGAATTTCTGGTGAAAATTTTGCTAAAGAAGGTATTTACCTTGCAATTCTCCCAAAATCACAACAAAATAAACGCGACATAGCAAAAAATATCAACCAGTATATAGCAAGAAACATGGAAATTTTGTTCAAATAATATTATGCTTTGTGATAGAATAAAGCTATGCAGCAAGGTCAAATAATAAAAATTCACTCAGATTTTTATTATGTAACGGATAGTTCTAATAATAAAACATTTGAGTGTAAATTAAGAGAAGTCATAAAAAAGACTAAACAACCTGTTTATGTTGGTGATTTTGTCGAATTTAATAATGGTGCAATTGAAAAGATTTTACCAAGAAAAAACTATATACCAAGACCTTCTGTTTCTAATATCGATCAAGTCGTAATAATATCTGCCATTAAAGAACCTGATTTAAGTTTTTCACAGCTGAACAGATATGTTTCTTTTGCAAAATATCATAAAATACCGGCAGTTTTGTGCTTTAATAAAAATGATTTATCATTTGATGATACTATGATAGAAAAAGTATTTTCAATATATGAACCTCTGGGATATGATATTTTATTTACCTCTGCATTAGAGAATCTTGGTTTGGAAGAATTCAAGGATGTATTAACAAATAAAACATCTGTTTTATGCGGTTCATCGGGTGTTGGCAAATCCAGTATAATAAACGCAATCTCCGGACTTAATTTAAGAACAAAAGAAATCAGTGATAAAACCAAGAGAGGGACACATACAACAAGACATTGCGAAATAATATCATTGGACAAAAATACCAGAATAGTTGATACACCCGGTTTCAGCAATTTAAAATTTGATTTTATATTACCAAACGAAGTAGACTTATTATTTGATGAAATATCTTGCTATAAAAAAGATTGTAAATATGCAGACTGCTTACATATCTCCGAAAATGGCTGTTCTGTGATAGAACATATTAATAAAATAGATAATACCAGATATCAAAGCTATTTGGAATTTGTAACAGAAGCAAAAGATTATAAGGAAAAAATTAAATATCAAGGTGTAAAAACAGAATCTTCACATAAAAAAGTAAATAACGAATTGACAGTTAAAATAAGTTCCAGAAAAAGAGAACAAGCTCGAAACACAAAAAAACAAAAAATATATAAGGATATTGAAAATGAAAGAATTGATTAATCTTATAAATGAAAAATTAGACGAATATATGCAAATAACATATCCTGAAAGCATCTTTAAGGCAATGAAATATACATTAATGCTGCCAGGAAAAAGATTGAGACCCATTATGTGTTTGGAAACAGCTAAAATTTTGGGTTGTGATATTAATAAAATGCTTCCGACTGCTTGCGCAATAGAAATGCTCCATGTACAAAGTCTTATACATGATGATTTACCTTGTATGGATAACGATGATTACAGAAGAGGAAAACTCTCAAATCATAAAGTTTTTGGGGAAGCAAATGCTGTTCTTGCAGGAGATGCTCTTTTGACATTTGCGCCACAATTAATTATTGAAAAATCTGAAGATTTATCAATGACGCAAATAGTAAGAATATTGCATGAATACACTAAATTTGCCGGTGCATACGGACTTATTGCGGGGCAAGTTGTTGATATTGAATCTGAAGGCGGTAAACTCGACAAAACAAAAGAACACACTCTGGATTTTATTCACTTAAATAAAACAGCTGTTTTATTTAGGCTTGCAATAAGATGCGGAGCAATAGGAGCAGGGGCAGACGACAAAACAATAGAAGAACTGGATGACTTCGCAAAAAAATTCGGATTGGCTTTTCAAATATACGATGACATAATGGATGAAATCTCTTCATTTGAAGAAATGGGCAAGACCATCGGAAAAGATAAAAATTCCGGCAAACTCACTTATGTATCTTTATATGGTTTAGATTCTGCCAAAAGAAAATTTAAAACATTAATCTCTGAATGTTATGATATAATAGAAAAGTACAATTCAGAAGTATTTAAAAATATTATTAAAAAATTAGAATCAAAGGTTGGAGATTAATTTATGAACTTAAGTCAAATATATAATACCGGTTATGAAGTTATTTTTGCAGCTTTTACAGGAATAATATTTGCTCAAATAATTAAGAGTATTGTTTTTTTGATAATTAGAAGAAAGATTGATTTAAGACTTTTTACAACAACAGGAGGGATGCCCAGTTCCCATTCTGCCGGTGTCATGGGACTATCTACAGCAGTAGGATTGATTAACGGTTTCCATTCTGTAGAATTTGCAATAGCACTCGGATTTGCATGCATTGTTATGTACGATGCCGCAGGAGTAAGACGTGCCGCAGGGAAGCAGGCAGCATGTTTAAACAAAATAATTATGGATATTTATAAGCAAGATTTGGCTGAAGCTGGCGGCAAATTAAAAGAGCTTCTTGGGCATACCCCTATGCAAGTATTTGCAGGTGCTGCTTTTGGTGTTTTGTATGCCTATCTTTTACATTCATACCTAAAAATTTTAAATTAATAAACAAATTTTTATTATAAATTGTTATAATCATTCTTATAATGCACAAGTATATTGATTAGAAATTGCGCTTGATGTTAAATAGTTTGTATGAAGAGAAAGAACTTATTAATTTTCATACTGTCTGTTTTGATACTTGTAATTTTTAACAAAGTATTTTTAGGCGCATTTCTTAGTACAAATGCTTATTTTAAACAGCAAGAAATTATTAATAGAGACGAAATTTCTCCTCAGAAATTATTTGATAAAACTTGGAGAGTAATTAATAAAGAATACTATGAACCAAGTTTAAATCACCAGAATTGGGCAAGATGGAAAAATAGATATAACGGTAAAATAAAAACAGATGAAGATGCCAGAATTGCAATTGAAACAATGATTGCAAGTTTGGATGAACCTTATACAAGATTTATGACTAAAAAAGATTTTGAAGAACTAACAAGCTCTATTACGTCCAGAATATACGGTATTGGTGTTAATATTTACTCAAATGCAGGAAAAACTGAAATATTTAATGTCATGCCGGAAACTCCCGCTGAAACAGCAGGTTTAAAAAAGGGAGACATTATAACATTTGTTGATGATAAAGATATTTCCGGAATGAATGTGTCTGAAGTTGCAAATCTTGTACGTGGTCCGGAGAATAGTCTTGTAACATTAACAATATTAAGAGACGGAAATAAATTAACAAAAAAAATCAAACGTAAAGAAATCAAAATAAAAACAGTAAAGAGTTCTGTAATAGATAATCACATAGGATATATTAAAATTATAAGTTTCATGAGCGGTTCAACCCCGAGTGAATTTATAGAAGCTTTAAACAACACTTTAAATACAGATTCTTTGATAATAGATTTACGCGGAAACACAGGCGGACTACTTGATAATGCCGTTTTTATTGCCGATAGATTCATCAATCAAGGTAAAATTGTAGAAATAATATACAGAGACGGGTACAAAAAAACCGTAAGAGCAAAAGATGAAGGGTTACCTTTTGATAAACCGATTGTAGTCCTTGTTAACGGCGCAAGTGCAAGTGCTAGTGAAATTCTATCCGGCGCATTAAAAGATTCTCACAGAGCAACTCTTGTTGGAAACAAAACATTTGGAAAAGGACTGGTTCAAAAAGTTGTTCCGCTTCCGAATTCAACCGGTCTTAACGTAACAATTGCGAGATATCTTACACCAAACGGTACTGATATCAACAAACTGGGCATCACTCCGGATATAGAAGTTGGTACAGATTTAGACTTTTTGATTGAAAATAAAAAAGACGAACAACTTGAAAAAGCAAAAGAATTACTAAATAATTGAATATTACACAAAACTCCTAATCCTTAAATACTAGCTTCATTAGGTATCTTTATTATTGAAAAAAGATTATTATATATTAGAATTAGTAATATGGATTAGGAGGGAACGTATAATGAATGTAGATAAAAAGAATCTTTCTATACAAATATTATCTATAATCGGATTTATATTGACTATAAAATTAGCAATTATTTACTATGTTGCAAATTATGTTCAATACGCTCTTTCAAGTTTTTGTTCCATAAACAGTTTCATTGATTGCGACGGAGCTGCAAGGACAAGTGTATCCCAGTTTCTCGGGATACCTTTAGCTTACTGGGGAATGTTTTTTTATATAACAATCTTTTTTCTAACTATAGTAAACAAGTTAAAAAAATATAAGTTTTTACACTTTCTTGAAGTATTTAAAAATCCTAATTCTTATATCGTTGTAATTGGTTCTATAGCATTCTTATGTTCCATGATTTTAGGCGGAATAAGCCTGTTTGGTATAAAAAAACTTTGTATTTTATGCTTTATAACTTATTTTATTGACTTAGCTATCGCTCTTATAGCTATTGAAGGAGGAATTAAAGAATATTTTCTTTCATTTAAAACAACTTTTATTGATTTTATTGACGGAATAAAAAAATATCCAAAAACATTTGTTACTTTGTTGATTTCAGTAATAGTATTTTTAACATATAGCGGTATAACTTACTCATTTATTCCGCACATACAAAAATCAAAAGAAATAAGAAAATATTATAATATGAAAGTAAATCCATACAAAGTTTCCGGCAATGTTTTAGGGAATGAAAACGGAAGTGTAGTAATTGAACTTTATTCCGACTTTGTATGCCCGATGTGTTACGTTAACAATATAATGATACACAAAGCTGCAAAAGAATACTCTAATATAAAAGTCGTTCATCACAATTATCCTTTTGATACAATCTGCAATCCGTATATTACAGCAATGATGCATCCGAATGCCTGTTTTATGGCAAGAGCCTCAATTGCAGCAGAAAAACAAGGAAACTATTGGGGAATGGGTTCGTTATTGTTTGAACGACAACCAAAAAATGACGAAGAAGTTATGAAATTAGCAGAAGAAATTAATCTTGATATGGATAAATTTTTAAAAGATTATAATTCAACAGAAACTTTTAATAAACTTGATAACGAAATTCAATATGCCTACGAAGAACTTGGTATAGATGCTACTCCTACAATGTACGTAAACGGAGAACAATATGTAGGTATAAAACCTTATGCAACACTAAAAGAAATTTTGGAAAAACATGGCGCAAAAAAATAATAAAATTTTATTACACGCTTGCTGCGGAATCTGTTCCGGATACCCGATTTCTCTTTTAAAAGAAATGGGATATGAACCTGTTGTGTACTTTTGTAATCCAAATCTTGATACAGAAGAAGAATTTAACAAAAGACTTGAAGCGGAAAAGATTGTATGCATGTATCATTGGGTAGATTTAATAACAGAAAAATATGACCATCAAGAATATTTAAATTTTATAAAAGGGTTGGAAGGTGAACCGGAAAGAGGAAAACGCTGCGACAAATGTATTGAACTCAGATTAAGAAAAGCTGCTAAAAAAGCTATTGAACTCGGTATAAAAAAATTTACAACCTCTTTGGTAATAAGCCCTCATAAAAATTTTCAAAAAATTTCAGAACTTGGAACAAAAATAACTGATTCTATTGAGAATCTACACAAGAAAGATTTACCCCGAGATAATTTACCCCAAGATAATTTACCCCTTGAGTATTTACCACTGGACTTTAAGAAAAAAGACGGTTTTTTAAAAACAAATAACTTATCTAAAGAACTTGGATTATACAGACAAAATTATTGCGGATGTGAATTTGCAAAAAATAAATAGTTAAATTAATGTTCTATGAATTATTATCAATAACAACTTTATGCAATCCCTTTGGATGATCAACATTACGGTGCAATCTTAACGCTACTTCAAGAGCAATTTGTTGAAAGATTAAAACATTTGCGAACATTTGTTGTATTTCATTTTCACATTCAACATTAAGATTAAAATTAGATTTTATTTTCTCATCAGATGGACCTATAATTATTAAAGTCGGTTTATAATCAGCCATTATTTTATTTAGATTGTCAACAGAACGTTTAGGAATTTTATTGACAGCTATATACACAAGCGTTGACTTATTATTAAGTACCGCAACGTGTCCATGCATAAATTCTCCTAAAATTGCAGAACTGATATTTTTGTATGATGTTTCTTTTGTTTTTAGTGCAGCTTCTTTTGCAAGCGAATAAGAAATCCCATCTGCCGTAATTATTATATTTTTTTCTTTTGCTAAAAATTTAGCCAGTTTATTTATTTCTTTTCTTTTAGCTAAAGCTTTTTCTAATACAATTGGAAGATGCATTAAAGATTCTTTATACTGCTTTGTAGATTCTATTCCATGCACATTTTCTATTAACTTTAATGAAATTAAAATTAAACAAAGCATCTGTGCTGTAAATGATTTTGTAGCGGCAATTCCATGCTCCGTTCCGGCATAACATGCTACTCTATAATCGCACTTATTCCATATTGTTGAATTTTCATTATTAGTAATACACAAGGTAGCTAGTGAAGAATTTTCTTTTACTTTATCTACAGATTTCAATGTATCACTTGTTTCACCGGATTGAGTAATAAAAATATAGAGAGTATTTTCGTCATGCGGAATAATTGGTTTAAGAAGAAATTCACTTGAGTATATTGCTCTTGATTCAATACCTGAAAATTTTTCCAATAAATCTACAGCAAACCTTGCACAATGGTATGATGACCCGCTTGCTACAAGAATAATTTTTCTGATATTTTGCGGTAAATCAAGTTTTATTTCACCTGATTCAGGATTTATATATTTCATTAAAATATATGGAATAATTTTTGTTTGTTCATGAATTTCCATTTCCATATTTGTTTTAGGTTTAGAAAAAAACATTATAAAACTCTCCAATAATTACTGCATACTCTTTGCAATCTTTTTTACATAAGAAAAATATTCATTGTTCTTAAAATTTTTAATATTAGATAAAACCTGTTCCGGTTTTATAAAATTCATTCTTAGCGCAACTTCTTCCAAACAAGCAATTTTAATTTCTTGGTTATCTTCTATAGTTTGAATATATTGTCCTGCTTGCAAAAGTGAACGATGAGTTCCTGTATCTAACCATGCAAATCCTCTGCCCAAAAGATTTACATTAAGCTTACCTTTTTCTAAATATATTCTGTTTAAATCTGTAATTTCGTATTCACCTCTTGCAGATGGTTTTAAATTCTTTGCATATTCAACAACATTATTATCATAAAAATACAATCCCGTTACTGCATAATTTGATTTTGGCTCTTTTGGTTTTTCTTCTATTGAAATAGCCTTTCCGCTTTCATCAAATTCAACAACACCAAATCGTTCCGGATCTTTTACCTTATATCCAAAAACGGTTGCTCCTCCATTTTTTTCTATATTTTTAATAGAATTTTGCATCATTGAAGAAAATCCTGTTCCATAGAAAATATTATCGCCCAAGATTAGTGCAGCTGATTCTTTTCCTATAAAATCCGCACCCAAAACAAAAGCTTGTGCCAGTCCGTTTGGTATTGGCTGTTCTTTGTAGGAAAAATTTACACCATACTGCGAACCATCTTTTAACAATTTTTCAAAATGAGGTAAATCTTCCGGTGTTGAAATAATCAATATATCTTTAATTCCGGCAAGCATCAAAACCGACAAAGGATGGTATACCATTGGTTTATCATAAACAGGTAACAACTGTTTAGAAACTGTCATCGTGCTCGGATAGAGTCTGGTGCCGCTTCCGCCTGCAAGTACAATACCTTTCATAACTGTTCTCCTTCATCTCTTAGTGCAATATAATCCGCCAAAGCTTTTTGCCATGGCCTGCATAAACCTCCATTATTCATTACGCTATATTTCGGACGCTTTGCAGGTCTCGGAAATTCTTCCGTTGTGCAGGGTTTTAAATTCACATCTAAACCGGCTAATTTAAATATTTCTTTAGCAAATCCATACCAAGAGGTTTTCCCGCTTCCGCAAATATGATATATCCCATACGGAGATTCTTTTAGCAACAATTTTATAATTCCGTTTGCAAGTTCCATTGTCCACGTAGGACAGCCCACTTGATCATCAACAACCTTTAATTCAGGCTTGTTTGATAATGAAATCATTGTTTCTACAAAGTTTTTACCATGAATTCCATATAACCATGCAGTTCTTGTTATATAGTATTTTTCACAATATTTTTGTACAGCTTGTTCCCCTTCTAATTTTGTCAAACCGTAATTATTTTGAGGATTAACCTTATCTAAGGGTTCATAAATTTTATTATCATCTCCGCTAAAAACATAATCAGTTGAAATATAAACCATTGTAATATCATTTTTACCACAGACTTTTGCTATATTTTCAGTGCCGATTGAATTTATTTTTCTTGCGGTTTCTAAATCTTCTTCTGCTTTATCGACATTTGTATATGCGGCACAATGGATTATTATATCGGGCTTTTCTTTTGTTACAACCGCTTCAACCATCTTTTCATCTGTTATATCAAGATTATTTATATCAGTTTCAACAACTTCAAACCCTTCATCTTCAAGTGCTGGACACAAATCTTGCCCCAACATTCCGTTTGAACCTGTAACAAGAATCTTTCTAGACATTTGCCACCGCTTTCTTTGATTCAATATGTTTAATCCAATCCTGATTTTTCAAATACCAATCTATTGTCATTTTAATACCTTGTTCAAAGGTTACTGACGGTTCCCAGCCAAGTTCAGCTGTTATTTTATCATTTGAAATCGCATAACGTCTGTCATGTCCTAATCTATCTTGTACATATTCTATTGAGCTTTCATCTTTGCCCATTGCTTCTAATATTAAATGAGTAATTTCAAGATTAGTTTTTTCATTGTGACCGCCTATATTGTATACTTGACCAATTTGTCCTTTATGTAAAACCTCATCAATAGCTTCACAATGGTCATAAACATACAACCAATCACGAACATTCATTCCATCACCATATACAGGGACTTTTTCTCCTCTTAACAATCTGGAAATAAAGAACGGTATAAGTTTTTCCGGATACTGATAAGGACCGTAGTTATTTGAACATCTTGTATTCAACACTGGCAGTTTATAAGTTTCATAGTAGGCTCTTACTAACAAATCCGCACCGGCTTTACTTGCAGAATACGGAGAATTAGGAGCCAAAGGAGTTGTTTCGTAAAAATATCCGGTTTTACCTAATGTACCGTATACTTCATCAGTCGAAACCTGTAAATATCTTTCTATTCCAATTTCTTTACATGCCTGTAGTAAATTTAATGTTCCTTGAACATTTGTTTCCACAAATATTTCAGGATGCTTAATTGAATTATCTACATGAGATTCTGCCGCAAAATTTACAACGCAATCACACTCTCTAACCAAAGTTCTTATTAAATCTCTATCACAGATATTTCCATGAACAAATCGGTAATTAGAATTATTTTCAATATCTTTTAAATTCTCCAAATTACCGCAATAAGTCAATGCATCAATATTTATAATTCTATATTCCGGATGTTTATTTAATATATGTCTAACATAACAGCTTCCGATAAATCCTGCACCGCCTGTCACTAAAATCGTAGTCATTAGTATATTTCCTCTCTGTTTATTTCACATAATCTCGGTTGAATTTTATCTTTTTCGGATAACAAAGGCTCAAAATCAATTTCCCAATCTATATTAATATCGTTATCGTTCCAAAGAACTCCTCTGTCAGCAGAAGGATTGTATTCACCGCTCGCCTTATACAAAAGCTCTACTTCATCCGATAAAGCAACAAAACCATGAGCAAAACCAACCGGAATATACAACATACACTTATTTTCTTCTGATAGTTCGACTTTTACATATTTTCCGAATGTTTCAGAATTAGGGCGAATATCTACTGCAACATCATAAATTCTTCCACGACCGCAGCGAACAATTTTTGCCTGCCCGTATGGAGAAGCCTGATAATGGAGCCCTCTTAATACTCCTTTAGTTGATTTAGAATGATTGTCTTGATTAAATTCAACATCTATCCCGTTTGCATAAAAATCAGATTTTTTATATGTTTCCATAAAAAAACCACGATTGTCGCCAAAAACTTTTGGTTTTATTAAAATTACATCTTTAATTTTTTGTCTTTCAAATTCAAACGGCATAGCACCCCCTATTATTATACTAATAATATCACGAAGCTTTTAAAAAGAGAATTTTATTTTCTTACATTTCCATTTAAGAAATCGTCATATACAATTTTTATGCCTTCTTCCAATGTTGTTTTAGCTTCCCAGCCTAATGAGTTTATTCTTGATACATCCATCAATTTTCTCATTGTTCCGTCAGGTTTTGTTTTATCAAAAACAAGTTCTCCTGCATATCCGACAATCTTCTTAATTTTTTGAGCCAATTCCAAAATAGTTACTTCCGTACCGGTACCAATGTTTATAAACTCTCCGATTTCATCTGCATTTTTATTTTCTAATAAATAAACGACAGCCGACGCTAAATCTCCTGCATACATAAATTCTCTTAACGGTGTTCCAGTTCCCCATACTGTTACTTGCGGCAAATTCTGTTCTTTTGCTTCATGAAAACGTCTTACTAACATAGGAAGTACGTGAGCATTTCGGGTATCGTAATTATCGTTTAAACCGTACAAGTTGCATGGCATTACAGAAATATAATTTGTTCCGTACTCTCTGTTATATGATGCACATAGTTTCAAGCCTGAGATTTTTGCTAATGCATACATTTCGTTTGTCTTTTCTAATGTTGAAGACAAAAGATATTCTTCTTTCATTGGCTGCGGAGCGTTTTTCGGGTAAATACAAGATGAGCCTAAAAATAATAATTTCTTAACTCCTGTTTTATATGAATTACCGATAACATTTAATTGTATTTTCATGTTTTCGGTAAAAAATTCGACAGGATAAGTGTTATTCCCTTGAATTCCTCCAACTTTTGCAGCAGAAAGAATTACATATTCCGGTTTTTCTTCTTCAAAAAATTCTTCAACTGATTTTGAGTCAGTTAAATCTAATACTGAATGTGTTTTACAAAGAAGGTTTGTGTACCCTTTTTGTTCCAACTCACGTTTAATTGCGCTTCCTACAAGTCCCCTGTGTCCTGCGATGTATATTTTACTGTCTTTGTTCATGTTTATTTTTCCTTTTGATTTTAATTTTTATACCTAAAATCGTAATAATTTTATGTTTTTTATCTGAAGAATTTTTTACTGAAAAAATAGATTCCAATATCATCTTTTTAGTATATATAGATAAAAAATAATTAGAAAGAAATTTTAATAAATCGTTTTGTGGTTTCTGTTCCAACCAATCTAATATTTTATACTTTTCTTTTTCGAATTTTTGATAACCTTCATTTATATAATTATATGTATTTGTTTGAATTTCATCTACGTTTTTAAGAATAATTTTTTGAGGATTTTTTATGTCATATAAAAATCCTGTTTCACCATGTCTTATATATTCATTCATAGTCGGATTATTTGCCGCAATTACACAACGTCCCATTGCCATTGCTTCAAGAAAACTCATTCCTATTCCTTCATATTCTCTTGGTGCAAAATATATAGCACTTTTCTGAATATATTTATCTAAATCGCTTTTTGAATCAAACCAATTTGACACAACAGTTTTATCCTTGAAACTTGCAGGAATTTCAAAAATATTATTCTTGGGGTCAGGAACTTGATGAATGTAAAATTTATTTATTTTATCTGTCTCAACAACTTTTTTTATTAAATTCGTGTTTATTTTATTTATACGCTGCCAAAAAAATAATGATTTTGGATCGCCGAAATTTTCTATTTCTTTTGGTTTTGGGAAATACTTTATATAATATGATGAAAAGCCACATTTCAGACACATTTTATGTAATTGATTACAAAAATTTATAATATTGCAATTTAAATATTCTTTCCATTGCGAAATTTCCATACTGTGCGTATTATCATACATTGGAAAAAAGTTAATATGCTTATATTTAATATATTTTGAAAGTTTTTTTAATGATGGCATTATTTGCCATAAAACTACTAAATCAAAACTCATTCCTTTTAACAGTTTAAACTTTTCAAAATCATCTATGTATGGGTCAAAATCAAACTTCGTAACATCATATTTTGTTTTGAGTAAATCCAACATAAACTGCGAAGATTTTGTTTTATTATGAAAAGCGTGACCTATATATAATAACTTTTTCAAACCTAAAATTCCTTTCCATAAATTATCTTATTATATCCTTTATTTTTACTGCCGGATTTCCTGCAACGACAGTCCAGGGTTCCACATTATCACGAACAACAGAGCACGCTCCAACAACAGCACCTTCACCAATTGTTACGCCATTTAATACTGTAACATTAAAGCCCAACCAAGCTTTATCACATATTTTTATCGGACGAGTTTTTACACTTTCCCAATTCTTATCACATATTAAATCTTTGCCACTTCTATAATTTTCATTTTGTTTACTAATATCTTTAATACGTTCCCTGTAATCTAAAGAATGAGAGTTGTGGTCATAAATTGTACACCCAAATGCAATAGTCACATCGTCTCCTATTTCTATTTTTGTACGAGATATTAAATTTGTACCGGAATTAATAAAAGTCCTTTCTCCAATTTCTATCTCACCATTATTACTTTCAAAAATAAAATTACAACCTACCATAGAATCTTTTCCTATTTTAACAGTATTTTTTGAATGCACATCATATCTAAAACTTGCACTATCCAACAAAATTGCACCTTCCTCCAATAAAACATTACTCGTATATTTTCTAATTCCGGAAGAACAGCTTTTAGCCCCCGAAAATACAGGGGTTTCGACCTTTTTAAATTTTATTTTCAAACCACAAATTGTCCAAACTTTATGAACACCCACATTCTTAACTGAAAACACATATTCATACCAATGATAACTATTTCGAACTTTTCTTATTCCAAAAGCTTCGGTATAAATTCTGTCAATTGCTTTTTTATTAAATTTTATCTTTTTAGGATGAATTAGATTTTCCAAATCAAAAGTTTTTTTGCACAAAAGTGGAGAACTTTCACAAGAATAGTGTTCTCCTGTATATCCAATATTAGATATCAAATTTTTAACCGGATTAATACAATATCCATCGTTTGCGACTATCCAAAAAGTCCAAGGATATGCCCAAGAATCGATTCTATGTTCTTGTAACCCAATTAAAATATTTTCCCAATATTCTTGAACGTCTTTTCTTTTTGAAAATTTCTTCAAATCCTTTCTGTCATAATCTGTCATATCCAGTTTAAAATACTTCCATCTGTCAGCCCAGCTTGCCCAACCCCAGCAATGCTGAATTTTTGCAAAATAATAAGATTCTTTTATATTTACATTATCAATCGGAGCATCGCCCGCTATATGCCAAACCTGTTTATCATTTTTATATTTATCCAATAATTCTTCGCAATACGGGAAAAATGATTGACTCGGAACACAGTCGTCTTCTAAAATAATTCCGTCATCTTCATTTTCAAAAAACCAAGTAACCGCTCCGGAAACACCATAAGCGCAACCTCCTGAGTTTTTGTCCAGAAATCTTGTTTTAACTTCACAATCCCAATCTATGTTGTTCAAAATATAATCACGAACTTCTTGAACTTTTTGAGTTTCACCTTCAACCCCTTCGCGCGGTCCGTCTGATGCAATATAAAATCTGGGAGGCTGTGCAATTCTAATTTGTTCAAAAGTCTCCTTAACATAATCCAACCTGTTAAATGTTAAAAATAATATTGCCTTTTTCATCATTATTCCTTTTATACGACTTTTCTATACTTTCTTAATTGATATTCAGCTAGAGATATTACTCTCTCTCACTGGAGCCACAGAAGCTTTAAGGTTATTACTACGTTTAAATTTAATACCTAAAATTGTCCAAACTTTATGATTTTTTTCATTCTTTACTGAAAAAATATTGTTCAAAATAAATTCAAGAATTTTTTTATGTTCTTCATTTTTTTCTTTATATATTTTTTTTATACGCTTTTTAAATTTTGTTTTATTTGCTACTTGCCAAAACTTATCAGCTGTTAATATATATTTATTTTGCCAAGGTTTGCAACCACCACCAATATAATGAAAAATTATTATTTCTTGTAATAACTTTTCACAATCAGAATTATTAATATTGTATTCTTTATACCTTATTGGGAAAAAATTATAGGCACAATCTAGTTCTTTAAAATTATCTTCAAAAAATATATTAAATACATCTTGATCTGCGAATTGTAACTTATCTTTATATTTTAAACATATTTCGACCAATTTCGAAACATAATCGTTTTTCCTAAATTTATCTATATCCATTAATAAAACACCACTATTAAAATATTTTTTCGTATCTTTAAATTGGGGATAAACATGCTTCTTAAAGTTTTCTCCGCTGGATTTTGAAGAATGTAAACATGCTGCAATTGGGTAATTATCCATCTCATTATCATAAAGTTTATCTATATTACCATTTACTATTATATCTACATCTAAATATAAAATTTTATTAAAATCTTTCACCAAGTTAGGAATAAAAAATCTAGCATACGCACTTGTTGATAAATGAAACAGGTTCGGGAATTGTGCTAAATTAAATTCTGACATATCATGGTATTCTATGGAATATTGATTCTTAAACTTTTTTAATGATTTATCTATAAGTTTTTTTGATTTATCTAGAATTCCACCATCTAGTATATGAAATTCAATAAAAGATTTTGTATGTTCCAATATTGAGTACATTGTTGTACACAAAAACGGTGAATAATTTTCATCACTAGAAAGAAATATTGGAATATTCACGTTATTTATTCTCCTTTTCCTACTTGATAATATTCAAAACCTTCTTCAAAAAGTTGTTTTTCATCATACTGATTTCTGCCGTCAAATATGATTGCATTTTTCAACAATGATTTAATCTTTTCAAAGTCAGGTGTCCGAAATTCATTCCATTCAGTTAAAAGCAGTAATGCGTCTGCGCCGTTAAGTATCGAATAAGATGATTCGCCATACTCAATTCTGCTTCCAAAAATCGGTTTTGCACAATCATAAGCTTTTGGGTCATAAGCTTTAACGGTTGCGCCACGTTCTAATAAGGCATTGATTATCGTTATTGACGGCGCTTCCCGCATATCATTTGTTTTTGGTTTAAAAGCTAATCCCCAAACTGCAAAAGTTTTTCCGCTTAAATCTTCACCAAATTTGTTTAGAATTTTTTGGACAAAAATCTGCCGCTGTTTTCTATTTGTTTCATCGGCAGATTTTATAATTTTACAGTCACAATCATTATCAACAGCTGTCTTTATTAAAGCTTTTACATCTTTCGGAAAACAGCTTCCGCCATATCCGAGTCCGGGATACAAAAACTTGGTTCCGATTCTTGTATCAGCGCACATTCCGAGCCTTACCTTATTTATATCCGCTCCGACTTTTTCACATATATTTGCAATTTCATTTATATAAGATATTTTTACTGCTAAAAATGAATTAGAAGCATACTTAACCATTTCTGCAGACTTTGTATCCATAGTTATAATCGGATTTTGATTTTTAACAAGCGGAGCATAAAGATTTTTCATTATCTCTAAAGCTTTTTCCGAATCTGCTCCGATTACAACTCTATCAGGACGCATAAAATCTTCAACAGCAGCCCCCTGCTTTAAAAATTCCGGATTAGAAACAACGTCAAAAGGGCAAGAAGTATACTTACGGATTATTTCTGTAACTTTTTCGGCGGTTCCTACAGGAACAGTTGATTTATCAACAATAACCTTATAACCGTTTATCGCTTTACCTATACTTTCTGCAACATTCAATACATACTGCAAATCGGCAGAGCCGTCTTCGCCTTGAGGAGTTCCTACAGCAATAAAACATACCTGTGAAACTTTTACTGCATTATCTAAATCCGATGAGAATTGCAGACGTCCCTCTTTAACGTTTGTTTTTATTAAATCCTCTAACCCGGGTTCATAAATAGGTATTATACCATTTTTTAGTTTCTCTAACTTTTCTAAATTATTATCAACACAAATTACATCATTTCCCGTTTCTGCAAAACAAGTTCCGACAACCAGACCTACATAACCTGTCCCAATAACACATATCTTCATTATTTAACCTCACTAAGTTTTTTTTCGAAATATTCTATAGTTTTTTGCAAACCTTCTTTTATATCCACTTTTGGTTCCCAGTTTAATTCTTTTTTAGCTAAAGTTATATCCGGTTTTCTCTGTGTAGGATCATCGCCGGGAAGAGGTTTATAAATTATTTTAGAATTAGAATTTGTCATATCAATAATCAATTTTGCAAAGTCCAAAATAGTTCTTTCACTTGGATTACCTAAGTTAACCGGCCCGATAAAACCTTGCGGATTATCCATCATTTTTATCATTCCGTCTACCAAATCAGAAACATAACAGAAAGAACGAGTTTGAGAGCCGTCTCCGTATATAGTAATGTCTTCACCTTTTAAAGCCTGTATTATAAAATTAGAAACAACCCTGCCATCGTTCTGAGCCATATTTGGTCCGTACGTATTAAATATTCGAATAATTCTTATATCTACACCGTTTTGCCTGTGATAATCCATCATTAACGTTTCTGCGCAGCGTTTTCCTTCGTCATAACAGCTTCTTATACCTATTGGATTAACATTTCCCCAATAAGATTCAACTTGAGGATGTACGTTTGGATCTCCATAAACTTCACTCGTAGAAGCTTGCAATATTCTTGCTCTGCATCGTTTTGCAAGTCCAAGCATGTGAATAACGCCCAGAACTGATGTTTTTATTGTTTTAATAGCATTGTATTGGTAATGAGGCGGACTTGCCGGACATGCCAGATTATATACTTTATCAACTTCGGCAAAATACTCTTTTGTAATGTCATGCCGAACGAGTTCAAAATGATTATCTCCGATAAGATGTCTTATATTATCTTTATTTCCGGTAAAGAAATTGTCAAGGCATATAACATCATTACCTTCTTTGACTAATCTGTCGCACAAATGACTTCCAATAAAACCGGCGCCACCGGTTACAAGTATCCTTTTTCCCATTAAGCCTCCTGAGGAATTAAAACTTTGTATCCGTTTTCACGAAGTGTTTTTTCTTTCTTGGCAAGTTCTAAATCAGATTCAACCATTTCTTTTACTAAAGCCTTTAAATCATACTTAGGTTTCCAGCCTAACTCACGCCTTGCTTTTGAGCTGTCGCCCAACAATAAATCAACTTCTGCCGGTCTAAAGTAACGAGGATCGACTTCTATCAAAATTTTTCCGGTATTTCTGTCTATACCTTTTTCATTTACCCCTTCGCCGATAAATTCTATGTCATATCCCAGCTCTTCAAAAGTCATTTTGCAAAAATCTCTGATTGAAGTTGTTACACCTGTTGCCAGAACGTAGTCATTCGGTTTCTCCTGTTGAAGAATACGCCACATGCCTTCTACATAATCCTTTGCATGCCCCCAGTCTCTTTTTGCGCTTAAATTACCTAAATATAATTTATCCTGCAAGCCTACTTTAATTTTTGTTGCAGCCATTGTAATCTTTCTTGTTACAAAAGTTTCGCCGCGACGAGGAGACTCGTGATTAAATAAAATTCCGTTTGAAGCAAAAATTCCGAAAGATTCTCTATAGTTGACGCAAATCCAATATGCATATAGTTTAGCCACACCATAAGGTGAACGCGGGTAAAACGGAGTCTTTTCGTTCTGAATAGGTTCTTGTATTAAACCATACAATTCAGAAGTTGAAGCTTGATAGAATTTTGTTTTATTTTCGAGCTTATTGATTCTTATAGCTTCTAATAGTCTAAGAGTTCCCAAACCATCATTATCAGCAGTATATTCGGGGCAATCCCAAGACACTTTAACATGAGATTGAGCCGCTAAATTGTAGATTTCATCCGGCTCAATATCATGTACAAGCCTGATTAAATTAGAAGAATCCGATAAATCGCCATAATGCAGTTTAAAATTTGAATTTTCATGAATATCTTGATACAAATGGTCAATTCTTGATGTATTAAAAGACGAAGCACGACGCTTCATTCCATGAACTTCATATCCTTTTTCAAGCAGTAATTCAGCCAAATAACTTCCGTCTTGTCCTGTGATACCCGTAATCAAAGCTCTTTTCATGTGTTTTTATACTCCGTAAAATTAATAATAAGACTAATTATGTTTCCTTATTTTCAATTTTACACCAAAAATAGTAATTATTTTATGTTTTTTGTCCGGTGAGTTTTTGACAGAAAAAATTTGTTCTAATAAAGTTAAGTTATATTTTTCTTTTCTAAAATTTTCTAATTCCTTTGGAGTAAAATACTTGTTTAATACAATTTCACGTTCTTTTTGTAAAAGTTCAAGATTTGTTGATGAAATGCCGTTTAGATTAAAAAAGCTGCAAACAATATGAATATGTTTATATGAACATTTATGAACAACAAAAAATTCTATCCATTTTTCCCAATCACTTATTATTCTTAGGGATTCATTATACATACCATATTTATCAAACAATTTCTTCTTTATAAAGCTTGACGGGTGAAGAACAGTAGCATAATATAAATATCTTGCATCTATCTTATCCGGCATATATACAATTCGCTCTCCGTTTTCATATATACCGTTCATTTCGCCAAAAACAATATCTTTATCTAACTTACTATTTATAACGTCTTGTAAAACATTTTTATCATAATATCCGTCACCGGCATTAATAAAATTTAAATACTCTCCTTCTGCAAGTTTTATACCTTTATTCATTGCATTATAAATACCGTTATCGGGCTCAGAAATAAATGTATCTATTCTATACTTATATTTTTCGAAAATATCAAGGGTTTCTTGATTTGAACCACCATCAATAACAATCCAT
>CADBPN010000065.1 GCA_902796585.1 uncultured bacterium | reverse complement strand
ATCCTGATATTGTAGCGTTAGATGCTGATTTATCAGGTTCTACAAAAACTTCGATATTTGCAAAAGCCTTTCCCGAAAGATTTTTTGACGTAGGAATTGCCGAACAGGATTTAATAACAACTGCTTTAGGATTGTCTTTAACAGGAAAAATTCCGTTTGCAGCAACATTTGCTGTTTTTGCAACTGGCAGGACTTATGATCAGATTAGAAATTCAATCTGTTATCAGAAAGCAAATGTTAAAATTATTGGCGCTCATGGTGGAATTACAGTAGGAGAAGATGGTGCAAGCCATCAAGCCCTTGAGGATATTTCTCTAATGAGGAATTTACCAAACATGATTGTTATATCACCGGCAGATTATGAACAAACTCGACAAGCAGTAAGATTTGCTTCAAATTATGACGGACCTGTATATATAAGACTTTCAAGAATTGAGGTCCCTTGTATTTATGACGAAAGTTATAAATTTGATATTAATAAGGCTGTTAAACTACGAAACGGCAAGGACATTTCTATTCTGGTAACAGGGGATATTACGGCAGAAGCAGTAACTGCAGTTAATATTCTTGAAAGCAAAGGAATAGATGCAGAATTAATAAACATACCTGTTATAAAACCATTGGATAAACAATCTATTATAGATAGTGCTAAAAAAACGGTTTTAGTTGTTACAATAGAAGATCATTCAATAATTGGTGGTCTTGGTTCTGCCGTTTGCGAAACCTTAAGTGAAAATTACCCAACAAAAGTTATAAGAATGGGTGTTGAAGATAAGTTTGGACAAAGTGGCACTCCAAAAGAACTGCTTAAAAATTATAAATTAGATGCAGAAAGTATTTCAGACAGAATAGTTGAGATTTTAAAATGATACAATTAAGATCAGTTACAAAAAAGTATAAAAATAATTATGCTCTAAAAAATATTAATCTTGATATTTTATCAGGCGAATTTGTATTTATTACAGGAGCTTCCGGTGCTGGAAAATCTACACTGATGAAGATGTTGTACAAAGAAGAAACTCCAACAACCTGCACTGTTCTTATCGGTGGAATCAATATTGCAAATCTGCCGCCGGAAAAAGTTCCTAATTTAAGACGCTGCATGGGAATTGTTTTCCAAGATTACAAATTGCTGCAAAATCAATCAGTGTATGATAATATTGCGTATGTTATTCGTACATTAGGAATAAGTTCTGCTGATATAAGAACAAGAGTTACCGGAGCATTGAAGGTCGTTGGTCTTTTGGATAAGGCTAATGCCAAACCGTCAGAACTTTCAGGTGGCGAACAGCAGAGGGTAAGTATTGCAAGGGCACTTGTAAACGGACCGCCTCTTTTAATTGCGGACGAACCTACCGGAAATTTGGATCCAAAAAACTCACTTGAAGTTATGCAAATTTTGGAACAAATTAATCAAAGGGGTATAACGGTTATAGTTTCTACTCATGACTTTACTCTTGTTGACAGATTCAGAAAGAGAGTTTTGACCTTAGAAAACGGCGAAATTATACGAGATATTCAGGCAGGTACCTATGGACAATAGTAAACAACAAATAAAGAAAACTGTAAAAAAACATATACCGAAAGATTGGCTATGTGAACTAAGGATTGTTTATAGAGTTGTAATGGAAGCTGTTCATGATATAAAAAGAACCGGTATTGTAAACTTGATTATTATAGCAACAATGGCGTCGATTTTAACGATATTTGGAGTTCTTTTCCGTTTTACTTTGTCGCTCTCAACATTTACGCATGAACTTGGTAATGTTTTAGAAATTTCGGTATATTTGAAACGTGATGCACAGGTTTCTGTGGTAAAGGACAGAATTAAGTCCATGGAGCATGTTCAAACTGTAAAATTAATTCCGAAGGAAGAATCTTGGGGTAATTTAAAACAAGAATTGGGCTTGCATGATATTTCAAATCCTTTGCCGGATACAATTAGAGTTAAAGTGGATAAACCATCTAATATTGCTTTAGTTTTTAACAGTATAAAACCCATTGCAGGAGTTGAGGATTTAGGTTACGCAAAAGAACTCGCAAAAAAAATGCAAGTGTTAACGAATGTTGCAAATACTTCTATGTTTTTTGTAATACTTATATCTGCAATTCTAACAATAACAATTATAAATAATACAATACAGCTGGTTATTCAATCCAGAAAAGAAGAAATAGAAATAATGAGACTTATGGGTGTTAGCAACTGGTATATAAAAACACCACTTATTATGCAGGGAGCATTTTACGGATTTATTTCTTCAATAATAGCTATAATTCCTTTAAATTGCATACAAGGTTTGTTGCAGAATGTACATAAGTTTTTCTTGATTCCTATTCCTCCTTATGCTCAAAATGTTGTAATAATAACATTATTGCTTATTGGTACGGCATTTGGAGCTAGCGGAAGCTTTTTATCAATAAAGAAACATTTACAAGTATAGAAGAAGGTATGAAATGGATAAAACAATTGAATTAGTTAACAGCGTAAAAGATATACATGCTATGCCAAGTGTCATAGTAAAAGCTTTAAACATAATGAAAAAGCCAACTGCCAGTATGAAAGAGCTTGGTGACATCGTTATGTTTGACCAATCGCTAACTATCAAGTTTTTAGCGCTTGTTAATTCAGCATATTATGGATTTTCACAGCAAATAAGTTCAATAAATATTGCTCTGTCTTTGTTGGGTATGGTAAAAGTAAAGAACATTATAGTTGCTGTTGCAATGAAGCCTATGATGTCAAACCAAGGTGATAAAGAACTTTGGAAGCATTCAATGAGAGTAGCTTGTGGCTGCGAGTATATTGCAAATCTTACGAAAATAATGGACTCGGATGAAGCATTTATTTCCGGATTTATACATGATGTAGGAAAAATTGTTTTACACATGGCAGATGAAAAAATGTATTCAAAAGTTTTAACTGCGGTTGGTGAAGGTGCTGATATTCTTTTAGCGGAAAGAAAATATTTTGATTCAGACCACGTAAAAACAGGTTCTTTACTTGCAAAAAGATGGCAGCTGCCGATTCTTTTGGCTAACATTGTTTCGTATCACCATGCACCGTCATTATCATCAATTCCTGTTCCTTGTAATTTAGTATGTTTTATAGATAAAATTGTTCAGGAAGAATTTAATCCCGGCGCTGTTGATAAAGATTTTGTAAAAACATTGGGAATTGATTTTGAAGATTTGGAAGAATTAAGAAAAGTTATTCTTCAAAAATCAGAGTTACTCATATCTGAACTTTCATAAGGTCTGTAATGCAAAGTCGTATTGTTCTTGTATCAGATGATTCAAATTTTTTTGAATATATGGTTCCGAAACTTTTTATGAGAAAAAATGATGAATTATATAGGTTTTCATTTACAAATATTTTGGAACAATTACATTTACTTACGAATTCTTTGCTTATAATAAATAGTGAAGAGATGGAAGAGCAAACTCTACAGTTATTGACTCTTATGAACGGAACTCCGTCTTTTGTTTTTAGTTACAATGAAAATCCAGATTTTTCAGTAAAAGCTTATAAGGCAGGAGCTCTAAATTATATCACGCTATTAACTCCGGACGATGAATTAAAAGCAAAATTAACATCTGCATTAGCTATTGTTTCATCAATAGGCAAAAATAAGTTATACAGAGAAATTTTAGTAAATAATCATTTAATAACAAATACAAATGAAGTATTTATTGATTATAAAAATTTAATAGAAAAAGAGTTAAAAAAAATACAGGAACATTCCGGAAACGCAGTTTTGGCTGCGATATCTCCAAATGAAAAAACAAAATTTTTGCTGCAGTCTAACCAAATAGAAACAATAATTTTAAATAATATAAGACAAAATGATATTTTGATGAATTATGCTCCAAATAAATATTTTTTACTTTTGTTTGATACAAATATTGAATCGGCTGAAAAAATATGGGAAAAAATTTGTTCACAAATTCCGGAAAAAATATATGCAGGTTTTACTGTTACCGGTTTGAAAAACAGAGAACAGCTTATAAATGAAGCATTAAATAAATTACATGAAGCGATTAATAAAGATACAATTTCTCAATTTGAAAAATCAAAAGATTTAGTGAGCGGTAATTTTAAATTATATCGTCAGGAATTTAATAAAAAGCTGGAGCATGTAATTTCCCCTATTTTTTACCTTATTCAGCAAAAATATAATGAGAAATTATTTGGAATGACAATAGAACAAGGAATGGGAGAGGGGTATGGACTTTTGTGTATAAATAGTAAAAAAGCAAAAGGTGAGTTTAGGATAACAAGTCCCGGGTTTTCAAAAGTTAATATCGATATTACATATCGAGCAGAAAGTGCAGAAAATAATAACAATGAACTTCCTCAATCAAAAAGAATTACGCTTGAACCTGAAGAATTGGAACAAGGATTAATTGAGGATATTTTAGAACAATTCATTTTAGAGTTTAAGGAGGAAATCGGAAGTGATGATGCTTGACGAAAAAGATAGTCTTTTGTTTATTGTAGATATACAAGATAAACTATTAAATTCAGTTTATAATAAGCAAGAACTAGAAAAAAAATCTGCAATTCTTGTAAAAACAGCTTCTTTATTAAATATACCAATTATTGTGACAGAACAGTATCCAAAAGGTCTGGGCGAGACAATTACATCTTTAAAAAATGTTATGCCTGAAAACGTAAAGTATTTCGAAAAAACTTCATTTTCCGCATTAGAGAATAGTGATTTTAAGGAGTATATTACAGCTCTTAATAAAAAGCAGATAATATTATGCGGAATAGAAACTCATATATGTGTCAGTCAAACAGCACAAGAGCTAATTAAAAATGGGTATGAAGTATTTCTAGTTTCGGATGCGTCGGGTAGCAGGGCAGAGAAAGAACATGCTGCGGGTATATTAAGAATGCAATATGCAGGAGCTAATATAATTACGACAGAAATAGGAATTTTTGAATTATTAAGAACATCTAAGCATCCCATGTTTAAAGAGGTACAAGGACTTATAAAATAATATATTTTATGTTTTTTAATTTTTATATATAGAGTATTGCACATTTCTAAAAAATACTATATAATCACTTATATAAAAGGAGAGAGAAATGTTACCTATAATAACGGAAGAAATGGCTACAGAAGTATATACAGAAGCTTTTCAAGATGTTCAATCTTGGCGTAAAAATATGGTTCAGTATATAAAAGAAGAAAATCCCGAAGTTAATACTGCAATATTAGAGGTTGCAAAGCATGATGAGAGTATTGATTTAAAAGCTGTAGCTTTGGGTGCATATTTATCTTATCGATTACTGGAACTTGCAAACGAAAACGATGGACTAATTGTTGAAGGTTAGTACTAAAACTATTTTTTGCCGGCTTTCATAAGAAGGGCAGTGCTAACTAAATTGATAATATTATTACATGCCATTTTTATCATAAATGATTTTATACCGGAAACGTAGTTTTTTGCGAGTTTTAAAATTTGTTCTGATATATTTTTAGTTAAAACTAAAATTTCTTTGATTTCCGGTTGTATTTTTAAAATAAATTTATTATAGGAATTAATCTTTTTTGCCCATTTAAGCATGTGCAATATTAATGTAATTGCGATTATGATTTCTGAAATAAAAACGATTGCAATAAATATATAAATAATCATATTTTCTCTGCCTGTTTTTGTATTATTATATGATTATATTCTATATGTAAAGAATTAATCAATACGCTTCAAGGATTAAATTTAGGAACATTATGAGCAGAGCTGCTTTTTATTTATCACTAATAACTGCAAAAACTGTAAAGTTAGGATTAAAATTAACTCAACTTTCAGCCGGAACATCAATTATCGGTAAAATAGTTTTAAAAATATGTCCGAATTTTTTGTCATATTCCAACAGCTACATTAAAACAAAAATAAATGTTACCGGTACAAATGGGAAAACAACAACATCCGGTTTGATATCTCATATTTTAAAATCCAATGGTTGTTCAGTGATAAACAATGCGATGGGTGCAAATATGCTCACAGGAGTTGTCAACGCTATATCTACTTCAATAAACCTGCTAAAAAAATATGACTATTCCGTAATTGAATCTGATGAAGCATATCTTGCAAAGATTTATGAAAAGTATGATGCAGATTATTTGCTTGTAACAAATCTTTTCAGAGATCAGTTGGATAGATATGGAGAGTTGGAAACAACAAAACGTTTGATACAAGATGGAATAAACAAGAAAGAAAATTTGACGCTAATTCTCAATGCTGACGATCCCCTGGTTTCAAGCTTTTTAGGTGGAAAAGAAAAAATATTTTACGGTGTTGAGGATGTTATATATTCTGATGACGTAAAAAAGATAGAAAACAAAACGGAGGAGAGTTTTAATTGCCCATGCGGGAAAAAGCTAAATTATTCTAAGAAATTTTTTGCGCAGCAAGGGCACTATTTCTGTGATTGCGGATATTCAAGACCGCAGGTTAAATACAAAGCTACAGTTTATTTATATAAAGATTTTTCAATATTAAAAATTAATGAAGAAGAATTTAAAATACCGCTGGTAGGACTTTTTAACGCATACAATGCTCTTGCGGCTATTACTCTTTTAAAAGAATTAAATATAAAAAATATTCAGCAATATTTAGATTCATTTAAAGTTGCATTTGGCCGCAGTGAAGTGAAATTTTTAAGAGGCAAAAAAACTCTTATTCAATTAATTAAAAATCCTATCGGAGCAAATGAAGTTCTAAAAACTGTTGATTTGAATTCTAATATACTTATAATAATTAACGATAATTATGCAGACGGAAGGGATGTTTCTTGGTTATGGGATGCGGAATTTGAGCAATTGAAAGATGCAGAAAATGAAATAACTGTATCAGGAATCAGAGCTGAAGATATGGCTTTACGCTTAAAATATGCGGGTTATCCGCAAGAAAAAATAAAGATAATAAAAGATATACATTCAGCAGTAAAATACATGTCTTTGAAAGAAGGAAACATAACGATTCTTCCTACGTATACAGCTTTATTAAAATTAAACAAAATTAAAGATTTAAAGAAAAAATAGTTATTTACCTTCAATTAAGGAATATCTGCTGCCCTTTTCAACAACCTTGTATTTCAGATTGTTAAAATCATCTGTTATATCTTTATTTTTGATTATTATGACATTATCTGAAGACTTTAAGGTTTCAATAATATCTTCAATTTTATAGTCTTGTTTGAATTTAACGCTTTGTTCAGAGTAATAAATAATTGAATACTTTCTGTTAAATCCGAAACAAGTTATGGCTTTATCATTATTTTTTGCAAAAGTTGCAAAATTCTTCAGATCATTTTGTCCGAAAGCGTAATCTATTTCAAAAATTTTGTGTGTTCCGAAAGCACTCAGAATTGTAACAAAAATCACGTACGTGAAGAAGACTTGAAGGTATTTTTGTTTTTTAGTTAATAATATTAATGAAAAACCTGTTATAAATAGCAACGGAATTACAAGCGGTTTGATTGTTGAAATGATAGTATTGATTTGTTCCGGTATAAAGAATTGTGTAAAACAACATAAGCAAGAAGCCAATAACAATATTCCGCCAAATAAATAATTGGTAAAATTGATTACATTTTTATAAGAAGCTTTTTCTGTATAATTTAGCCAAATATATCCTACAAGAAGTGATAAAACCGGATAAATCGGCAGAATGTATGTTATTAATTTTGTAGAAGATGACATGAAAAACAAAAGTATAAATATTGCAGAAATCCCGTTGTACATTAGAAATGTCTGAGTTTCGTTTAAATTTTTAAGTTTTATATCTCTTATTGACAGTTTTCTTATCACAACTGCGAGTGATGAAAATATCCAAGGAATAAATCCCCAAAGCAAAGTTATCAAGTAAAAATAAAACGGATGTTCTCTTCCAATAGCTTCTGAACCCATAAATCTTGCAAGATGATGTTTAATTATATATTCATTTATAAAGGCATCTCCATGTATTTTTATCATTGCAATGTGCCAAGGAAGAATTATTGATAAAAATATTATTATACCAGGAATAAGATAGACCGGTTTAAATAATTCTTTTAAATTCTTTCTGTATAGATAGATAAAGAACATTGTGCCGAAAGGTATCACAAAACCCGGAATTCCTTTTGCTAATATTGCAAGCCCTGAAAATACATAGAATAGCCACCAGAAAAATTTTTTATTTTGTTCTTTTACGTATAGAGTTAAAACTCCACAGCCAACTGAAAACGTGACAAAAGCAGTTAATACAATATCCAAAATTGCAAATTTAGAAAGAATGACAAATTCCAGTGAAGTAGCAAGTATTAGAGAGGAGATTATTCCATATTTTCTCGATACTACTTTTTTCCCCAGAAAATATACAAAAAAACAAGTAAGAGTTCCATATAAAGCAACCGGAAATCTTGCAACTGCCTCGGTCACCCTGCCCCATAACGCAAAAGATAAACATTCGCTCCAAAAATATAATGGGGGTTTTTCAAAGAAAAACTCCTTATTTAAGTAGAGTGTTAAGAAATCTTTTGTATTCCACATATCTTTTGACATTGAAACATATCTTGATTCATCAACATCCATCAACATATACATCCAATTGTTGTGGAAAAATATTAGGTAAAATAATATGCTCAATCCTATAAAGATATAAAAATCCGTATTTTTGATTATATGTTGTTTAAATTTTTTCATAATTACTCTCTTTCTTAATTCCAATGAAAACATACCATGAATTGGCGATATGGTAAAGTTAGTATGAAGATATAATAAGACATTATATTATATTCGGACTTCACTTTACAGTTAAAATGTGATATAATATTGATAGGCTGAGTATATGTTGAGAGAGCAAATATTATGAAGATAAAACGAGCATTTACTTTAACAGAATTACTAATAACGGTAACGATTATTGGTATTATTGCATCTTTAATGATAAGATCAATAGCTCAAAATAGGCCAAATAATGAGCAATTGATGATAAAAAAAGTTTATACGGAAGTTTCGAATGTTGTTAATCAAATGGTTAATAATGACAAATGGTACGGTAACGGTAACGAAAATACCGGTACAAGTTTATCTAATACCGGTACGGCAACGTATAAAGGTTATACCTTTGGCGGAGCTGCCGGCTCAGATGCCGCTAAAGCCAAGTTCTGTAATATATTTAAGACATATTTAAATGTGGCAAAAACAAACAATGAGTGTACCCAAGAGGCAACATTTGAGAATGGTGGTCATTTTGTAACAGCCGATGGTGTTGTTTGGATTTTACCGTTGACAGAGTTTTCTGATGCCGATCAAACATACGAAATACAAGTTGATGTAACGTCCAGTGGCTCAAATGACAGAAATTGCACAACGGAAGACAATATTGACAACTGCAACGGCCCGGACAGATTCAAAATCTTAGTTAAGCAGAATGGTATGATTGAAGTTCCGACAAAGGATAAAGTTTTAAGATATTATTTAAAAAACTTTGAATATAATAAAAGTTTTAAAGAAATAAAAGAAGCGGCAAATAAGTTGCCTGTATACGATGAGGAGTCTAAATCTGACGAAACAGAAGAATCTGATTCACAAACAGAAAATGAAAATACGGATGAATAATAGGAGTTATATATGAAAAAACGCGGCTTTACACTTGCAGAACTATTGTTAACACTCGGTATATTAGGTGTTTTAATAGTAATTTTAATAAGAGCAACTCTAACAGTTCAACCCAATGAAGAGCAGGTAATGCTTAAAAAGTCTTATCATGAGCTTACAAGAATTGTTCATGAGCTGATAAATGATGATGACATGTATCCGGAATTGGCTGATGAATCAAAAGAAGGTCAGTATTTTGCAAATACACAAAAAGTGACATACAAAGGTGTGGAATACGGAGGAGAGACTGATTCAGATGATGCAAAAGCAAAGTTCTGTAAACTTTTTGGCTCAAGACTACGATTAAGAGAATCCAATGCTTGCGACGAAGACCATACAGAGCTAAAAGAAGGCGGACATTATGTTACTACAGGCGGGGTTATGTGGTCACTTCCCATAACAACCTTTGTGACAACAACAGAGGACGAAGATGGAAACTCTCACAGTGAATCTACTGCTGGTACAATATACATTGATGTAAATGGCGATGCCGGTGAAAATTGCTTTGAAGATGATGACGAATGCAAAGTTCCTGACAGATTCAAAATAGATATTCATAGTGACGGCAGAATAGAAATTCCTGAAGATCAAGACGTTACAAGATATTATATAGAGAACAAAAATACGAGAAAAAATATAAAAGAAGTTCGTGAAATTATTAAGGAAGAAAAAGCTAAACAAGCTGAAGATAAAAAAGATAATGATGATGATAAAAATGATAATGATGATAATAAAAATTAATAATTAAGATTTAATATAAAAAAGCACTAATATTTGTAATTAGTGCTTTTTTATATGGATTTATGGTATAAGAAAGAAATGAACTTAACAAAAAACGAAAAATTTTTATCAAAAGATCAAATTTTAATATCAGTTGATAGGTTAACTAGATTCAAAAATCCTAAAGAAAAGTATCTGCGTGTTTTTTTCGATGTGATTTTAAGCAGTGGTGCATACAATTGTAAAAAGCATGATTTGGAAAAAATGACGTTTAAAGAGATTAAAGATAATGCCGAAATTATATTGAATAATTCAATTCAAGCTTTAACCAATGAAGAAAATGATTTTCATATAAATACAATATTAAAAGATTATGAAAATTCTGTTTTTGTTTGTACAAAAGAAACTAATGAACTTTTAGATAATAAAATAAATTATACCGGTGTTTGTAATTTAATAGATGAATCCTCTCCTGTTAATTTAAGATGGTTAAAGTCTTTGAAAACATGTAATGATTTAAAAACCAATAGAAGCTATAATTGTTTGAAATTCCCTATAGAAAAGGTTATATTGGCAGAAGGGTTAACAGAAGAAATTCTACTTCCGGCATTTTCTAAAATCTTAGGTTTTGATTTTTACAAAGAAGGCATCCAAATAATTCCGGCAGGCGGTAAAAATCAAGTTGTAAAATTGTACTATAAGTTAGCGGAAGAACTAAGGATTCCGATATTTGTTTTACTGGATAAAGATGCTGAAGAAAATATTAAACAAATACAGCCTAAACTTCGCGAAATTGATAAAATACATCTTATTTCATGTGGTGAGTTTGAAGATTTACTTCCTAAATCATTAATAATAAAATCAATAAATAGTGATTTGACTAATTTTGCATTAATTACAGAAAATGATATAGACGATAATATTCCTGAAACAAAAAATTTAGAAAATATTTTTAAAGAAAAAGGTCTTCATGAATTTAAAAAAGCGGATTTTGCTAAATTAGTGAGAGCAAATCTTAATGAATGTTGTGAGATATCTGACGAGATAAAAGAAATTATTTGTGAAATTAAGAATTTTTAAAAGTTATATTCAGTTTAAAACCAAGTGCAAACATTTTCTTTACAAAGATTTTCTTTGAGTTCTTCCATAATATTTGTTCTTGTCATTTCATAAGTAACAGGAGTTATAGAAATTTTGTTGTTTCTGACAGCAGCAATATCAGTTGAAGCGTTAATCGGTTCATTGATAAGTTCTCCGGCCATCCAATAATAAACTTTTCCCCTGGGGTCTATTCTTTTTTCGTAATCATCTGTAAACATTCTGCTGCCGAGTTCAGTAATGGCTATACCCGCAATATCTTCTTTTTCCAGGCCCGGAATATTAACGTTTAGAATAGTTTTAGGAGGAATTTTATATGTTTTAATTCTGTTAACAAGTTCAGCAATAAAAGCAGAGGCAAAAGAAAAGTCTTCATAGTTATTTCTTAGACTGGCAAGTGAAGTTGCAATGCTTGGAATTCCCATCATTGCACCTTCCATTGCACAGCTTACGGTACCTGAATATAAAATATCCGAACCCAAATTCGGCCCGTGATTAATTCCTGTAATTACTAAGTCCGGTTTTTCGTTTTTGTCTAAAATTGCGTTAACAGCTAACTTTACGCAATCTCCAGGCGTTCCGGTTGTCATCCAACACCTTTTTGCACCGTATTTCGGGTCAATTTCTTCAACTCTTAGCGGTGAGTGAAGTGTTAATGAATGCCCGGCAGCACTCCTTTCTCTATCCGGTGCTACAACGTATACATCATGATAAGGAGATAACGCCTCTATTAATGCGCGTATTCCGTTAGATAAAATTCCGTCATCATTAGATATAAGTATATTCATAATTTCTCCTATTCTATGTAAAAATCGTTAACAGCAAGAGGTCTGAAGAAGTCGTCGTGTGAAAATACTTGCATAACATATCTTCCTGTTTCATATAATGTAAAATAATTTGTGTGATAATACCTTTCATCAAACATGAGTCTATAATCTTTTGTTCTTTGTACTTCGTGCCCTCCCCAAGGTGCTTTATCTGTCATTTTAAAAACTTGAACACGAATAAAATCATTTTTCATTTTTTTTGGTGCAATAAATAAATAATAAACTTTAGAACCCGAACGAAATGCTTTTTGATCTTTAAGGGCATTTTTTTCTGTAATCGGTTCAGAATTAAAGAGTATAAGTCCTTTTTTTATCGGAGCATAACCGGATAGAAAAAGCGGAGCAAGAACAAGTATTGCAATTGTTAAAATTTTAAAAATTGTTGATTTTTTCATTTTTATTACCAGCAAGGATAGAAAAACAGGATAATATCTGATGCATTAAGCAAGCGAGCCTGCAGTTCGTTACCCCTTTACTCCCTTACCCCTCAAGTTCTTTGATTTTTTGTTTGACTGTATTTAACATAGTTTCATCAGATTCCAAACCTGAATACAAATGATAATATTCTACAGCTTTCTCTGTATCACCCTTTTGTTCATAAGCCATACCGAGGGAATAATAAGCATAAGGATATTCCGGCGATAATTGAATAACTCTTTCAAAACATTTTATTGCATCATCATAATTTTTTTGAGCGGCTAAAACTAAACCCTTATTAAAGTACGCATCAGAATTGTCTTTATCCAAAGTTAAAAGTCTGTCATAAAATGTCAAAGCTTTTGTATTATTTCCGGTTAGTTTATATAAATTGGCAATTTTTAACATTGTATTTTTGTCATTTGGTTGAAATACAACTGCTTTTGTAAAAAAGTCTATAGCTTCTGTATATTTACCGTTTTTATACGCTTCATCACCTTGTTTTATTAATTTATCGTATGATGCAGCTTGTTCTGCCGGTATTGGTTTTTTTTCTGCAGCTGTTTTGGCTTCTGCAATTTTGTAATTAATTGTAAATGCCGTTAGCGCAGCTTTGTATTCTTCATTATTAGGTTCTATTTCTACAGCTTTTTTGTAATTTTCATACGCAACATTTGTCATGCCCATTTTTTCATTTGCTTTTGCGTATCCGAAATATGCGGAAGCCTCTTTGTTATTCATTTCAATTGCATCTTCAAAATATAAAATAGCTTCTCCGTAGTCTTTCTTATTTAACAATGAGTATGCATAAGCAATAGTTGCAGAATTTAAATTAGCTTTAAGCCTTTCATTTGGCTTTTTGCTTAATAATGTTTTATATAACTCAATTGAGGCTACATAATTATTCATTGCATGTAAAGTTAATGCTTTATTGGCAAGCAGTTCATAATTATCAGGATCGGAAGATAATGCTAAATTATAGAATTTAAGTGCATTTATATAATCTTGCTTCATGTGATATGCCAAAGCCAATTCTTTTTTTGTATCAATATCAGAAGGGTCTTTTGTGTATGATTTTTCAAGATTGAATAGTGCAAGTTCACTATTACCCATGTTTTTATAAACAATACCCAAATTTTTGTAAGCGGAAGCATCATTTGGGAACGCTTTTATGTACTCTTTGTACGCTTCGATTGCTTCTTCATTTTTTCCCATGTTTCCGAGTAAGTTTCCATAATCAAATTTTAAAGCTGTCAAATTAGGGTTTAATTTAAATGTTCTTTCAAAATAGCTCAAAGCTGTTTCATTATCACCTAAATTTTGGTATGAAAGGGCAAGTTTTGCCATAATTGCTTCACTGTCAGTGTTGTCAACAAGAGCTTTTTCCAGCATTTGTGATGCAGGTTTATATTGCTTAGTATCAAAAAGAGCCATGCCGTATGCGGTGTAATCTTTAAATGCAGACGGATACTTTTTGTAAATACTAGAATATATTTCACATGCTTTATCCGGTTGACCTGATGCATAATAAACATTTGCAAGGTTTTCGCTTGCTTCCATGTGTTCAGGATAAGCAGTCAAAAATTTTGTATAATTATCTATTGCATCAGCATAATTTTTTCTTAAATACTGTATGTTTGCAATGTTTAAGTAGTTGTATTTATATTCAGGATAAATTTGTTGAGCCTGTATAAAAGAATTATAAGCATTTTCATAATCATTCATAGTTTGAAGAATATTACCGATACTAATGTAAATAAACGCATCGTTAGGTCTCAGTTTAACAGCTTTTTTGTAGGCGCCAAGAGCTTCTTCATACTCTCCTATATCTGCATATAAACCTGCAATTTTTGTATAAAGCATTGCATCTTCGCCATTAATATTTAACGCTTGCTGTATAATGTTAATGGCAGATTTATAATCTCCATTGTATTCAAAATTACACGCTTCTTGATAAAGAACGTGAGCTTCTCTTGTCAGTTTGGCTTCTACTATAGCCGGTGACATGAGAAAAATTGATAAAAATAACGCCGTACATAATTTTTTATTCATATCCTAAGCCCTCAAGAGGATTTTACCAAAAAAATAATAATTCGTCATCTGGTATAATTTTATTTCATTTTTCCCGCAAGAATGTGTATATGCAGATGAAAAACTTCTTGTCCAGCTTCTTTGCCGGTATTAATAACTGTTCTATATGATTTTATACCTTCTTTTTTTGTAACATCTTTTACAGTCAACATTAACTTTGATAACAATACTTCGTCATCAAGCTCGTTCAAAGATTCTACGTGCTTTTTTGGCACAACTAACAAATGAATATCAGCTTTAGGATTAATATCCTTAAAAACAACTGCATATTCGTTTTCATAAACAAATTCTGTTCCGAAATCTCCGTTAATGATTTTACAAAAAATACAATCTGACATAATTTCTACCTCCCTATAAGCTATACGATTATAACATAATATTCATTTCTTAAAAATAATGGCAAAAAAAAATATTTTCGTGTATTATACTTATTAGCAAAATATTGACTGACATGGCTTAAAGGAAAGTAAATAATTGGAAAATATACAGCAAAACATAAACACTAAAGAATTAATTGAAATTAAAGCCCCGATTGTAGAAGCTTTAAAGCAAGCATACGAAAATCCGACGTATCAATTTCATATACCGGGACACACAAAAGGAAAGGCTGTATTTAAGGATTTTAGAAAGCTTATTGGTGAAAAAGCATTAAGTATAGATACAACAGACGAATTTGATAATCTGGGAACTCTTCACCCAGCTACAGGGCCTATTAAAGAAGCTCAAGAATTAGCTGCAGAAGCTTTTGGAGCAAAGAAAACATTTTTCCTTCTTAATGGTTCAACAGCAGGAAATCTTGCTATTGCAATGGCTTTAACCAAAAAAGGACAAAAAATAATTGTTAACAGAAATTGCCATCGTTCGATTTTGACCGGCTTAATGATATCAGGCGCAGAACCGATTTGGGTATGTCCTTCGAGAATAGAAGATTGGTCAATATGGGGAAACATTGAAGCTTGGCAAATTGAAGAAATATTAGAAAAAGATACAAAAAGAGAAATATCTATGGTTTGGATTACTAATCCAACATACGAAGGTGTTGTGTCTGATGTAAAATCTATTAGCGTTGTTTGCAGAAAATACGGAGTTCCGCTTGTGGTAGATGAAGCGCATGGATGTTTATGGAATTTTAATAAGCATCTTCCGGAAACAGCTTTGAAACTCGGAGCAGATGCCGTTGTTCACTCTTTACATAAAACAGGCGGCAGTATGAGTCAAACATCTATGCTTCATATATCAAAGGATTCAATTTTAGATGAAAGAGCTGTTGAAAAAGCTTTGAAGCTTTTGCATACAACCAGCCCTTCGTTAATTTTGCTGGGAAGCCTTGATGCAGCAAGAGCAAATTTGCAGTCAAAAAACGGACAAAAATTGATACAAAGAGCTGTGCTAAATGCAAAATATTTACGGAGGCGTCTTGATGAAATACCAAACCTTCATCAATTAAAGAGTGACTTTGGATATAAAACAGATGTAACAAAAGTTTTTATTAAAATTGACGGACTATCAGGTAAACGCTTGGAATCTATATTGGAAATTGATTATAATATAGAAGTTGAGTCAGCTTCCGATATCGGAGTTTTGATTCTGTGCAATCTCGGAAACAAACGCTCTGATTTCAAATATTTGGCGGATTGTTTGGAAAAAATAGCACAAGGGCATCATAAAGATATCTATTATTTAGAAAAACGTAAACACATGCCAATGCTTGAACCTCAAATTAAAATGAGTTTAAGAGAAGCTTTTTATTCAGAAAAAGAAACAATAAGAAAAGATGAGGCTATCGGTAGAATATCGGCAGAAGTTGTAGCAGAGTGTCCGCCGGGAATTTCTATATTACTTCCCGGAGAACTTATAACAGAAGAACATTTGCCGTATTTGAACGACTATGAAACATTAGAAGTTGTAAAATAGGTTTGTGTTCTATTTTCTGTATAAATTTTAAAAGCTTTTCATAATTTAATTATCTTATTTTTTATACAAGAAGTTAAAGATTTTTATATTTTTCACGTTAACTATTTTGTAATATTTGTAGCGAGGTAGTTATGGCGAGAATTATAGAATCAGAAAATTTCAGCAGAAGAATTATTAAAATGTCTGTTGATGACGTAATATCAGTAGTTCAGGATTATCAAAGAATTGTTCCCAGAGGAGCTGATTATTATACAACAAGATGTGCTTTGTCAGATACGGTGATTTATATTCCCGAAGAATGCTGAAAGTTAATTGATTTGAGGAAATACCTAAGTTTTTGAAGGCTCGATAAATTATATTTTAATTTCAAGGTTAGGATTTTTTCTAAACCAAGTTAATTGACGTTTTGCATAATTTCTTGAATGTTGTTTTAATTTGTTAAGTGCGGATTCCAATGAACAATTACCGTCTAAATATTCTAAAATTTCCTGATATCCTATTGTGCAGATGAAATTTTTTATTCTGCCATGTTTATTTAATAAATATTTGGTTTCTTCAATTAATCCTTTTTCAACCATTATATCAACTCTTTTGTTGATTCTTTCATAGAGCCATTCTCTTGATGGTAAATTTGGTATAATCCATTCTACGTCATATTCAGGCTCTTTTTCCATATTAAGTTCGGAAATAGGTTTGTTAAGGGCTTTAATTATTTCTAAAGCTCTTACAATTCTGCGTTTATTTGCATCTTTTATTTTTTCATAAGTTGTATTGTCAAGAATTTTTAGTTCTTGTAAAAGAGCTTCTTTCTCTTTAGAATCAAGTTCTTTTCTCAATTCGTAATTGGTTTCTACTGTCGGAAGATTGTAGTTTTCAAGTAAAATTCTAAAATATAAGCCGGTTCCACCCGCAACAACCGGTAATTTGTCTCTTGATAAAATATCTTCAATTGTTTTTTTTGCATCCCTATAATAATCTCCTACGGAATAATCGTATTCCGGTTCTACAATATCTATTAAGTGATGAGGTATTCCTTGGCGTTCTTCTATTGTTGGTTTAGCGCATGCAATGTCAAATCCTTTATATACAAGTCTGGAATCCGCAGAAACAACTTCTCCGTTATTTTCTTGCGCTATTTTTATTGCTAAATCTGTTTTTCCGGATGCAGTCGGGCCGACTACTGCAATAACTTTCGGTTTCATAATTTACATTCTACCCTAAAATTAAAAAGTGTGGTATAATTTCAATATGTTAAAAAGAGTAGCTGCAATTTTAGTGTTATTGGTTTCTGTTTCCGCTTATGCTGCAGAAATTCCTGTCGATGCAAAGCTTGATTATAATCAAGGTATCGATTTTTATAAGCTGGGTATGTACGAACGTGCAATAGAATCTTTTCGTTCCGCAACAAGAACGTATCCGGATTATGTAGATGCATACTACAATTTAGGTGCAGTATTAGAGCGTGTACAGAAATTTGGAGAGGCATTATCCGCATATAAACAAGTGTATGTAAGAAATCCGAATGACTATGAAGCTATTTACAAAATGGCTTTATTAAGCTCAAAACTTCAAGACTATGATAAGGCAGAAGAATACATAAAATTGATACCTCAATCAAGTCAATATTACTCAAAGGCAAAGGAAATTGCAGAATCATGCCGTATTAAACGAGAATTGCCTCCTCCTCAGGTAAATGCTCCAAGCAGAGTTGCAGAATTTTCAGGTATTTACGAAAATGTATTAAGTCCGACCGGTGTTACAACTGACAAGTTAGGCAATGTGTACATTGCGACATTCTCGGATAATACAATAATTAAAATAACTCCGGAAGGGAAAAGACAAATATTTTATAAGAATCCGCTCTTAAATGGTCCTATAAGCTTGGCAACGGACGGAGTCGGAAATATTTATGTTTCAAACTATAATACAAATAATGTTTTAAAAATTACTCCATTAGGAGAAGCTTCTGTTTTTGTTTCCAATATTGATAAGCCGTATGGTTTACATGTTGAAGGAAATATGCTTTTTATAACTTGTCAGGGATCAAATTCTGTTCTTAGACAAAAATTATAATCTGATTTATTTTTAGTTTTATATTAGAATTAAATTTAGATTGTATTTTTATGGAGAAATTATGAATATAAAATTTGGAACAGACGGTTGGAGAGCTGTATTAGGGGAAGACTTTAACGATAAAAATGTGGAGAGAGTTACTCTTGCGATTGGTAAATATGTGTCAGATAATTTTGGGTTTGAAAAACCAATTCTTATTGGATACGATCCAAGAAAAATGGCGGATAAATATTCGGAAATGTGTGCGAATATTCTTAAGGAAAGAGGGTTTGAAGTTTTTTATTCAAAAAGGATTGTTCCGACTCCGATTCTTGCATACAATGCTTTGCAAAAAAATGCTTGTGCAATAATGTTTACAGCATCACACAATCCTCCTGAATATTTGGGAATGAAATTTATTCCTGATTATGCAGGGCCGGCAACAAGTGAAATTACAGATGAAATTGTCTCAAATATTGATGTCGAATGGAAAGGGAATGAAGGCGGAAAGCTTCATAAAATAGATTTTGGTACTAAATACTACAATCATTTAAAAAACTTGATTGATTTTAATAAAATAAAAGAATTAAATACAAAAATTATATATGATGGCTTGTATTCAGCTTCTATAGGCTATTTTGATTCTATTTTAAGAGACAACGGGATTCCTTTTGAAACTCTGCATTTGTATTATGATTACGATTTTGGCGGAGGCATGCCGGATCCAAAGCCGAGATTTTTAAAAGAACTGATTAACAAAGTTAAAAATACTCATAATTCAGTAGGCGTTGCAAATGACGGAGATGCGGACAGATTCGGGATTATAAACGAAAACGGAGAATATGTTTCTCCGAATGAGATTATAGCGATATTACTTAAATATTTGGTATCAAAGGGTTATAAAGGTGCTGTTGTTAAGACTGTAGGTTCAAGTTTACTTATAGACAGAGTTGCAGAAAAACTTGGAGTAAATGTAATAGAAACGGCGGTGGGATTTAAGCATGTCGGTGAAGCAATGCGAAAGAATAAAGTAATTATTGGAGGAGAAGAATCCGGCGGTTTAAGTATCCAAGGACATATTCCGGAAAAAGACGGGCTTATTGCTAATATGCTTGTTCTTGAAGCAATGGCGAGTGAGAGAAAATCATTAACAGAGCTTCAGAATGAAATTTATGAAATTGCGGAGACAAAATTTTATACAGACAGAATTGATTTAAAACTTGACGAGCAGGAAGAAATAAAAGAAATTATTTCAAAAGTAAGAGAGTTTAAGACTGTTGGAAAATATAACATAACGGAAATTGATACAAAAGACGGCGTTAAACTGATGCTGGGTAAAAAAACAAAGATTTTGGTACGTCCGAGCGGAACGGAGCCGTTGTTAAGGATTTATTTCGAAACAGACAGTGAAGAAAAGCTTGATTATTTAAAAAACGAATTTATTTTATAAACTAGTCTGTTTGGTTAATTTTTTATATAAAATCTTAACAATTGCTTTATTCTTTATGTGTTTCAGTTATTATTAAATAAGCGAGAATAGAGGAGAAAAAGAGTGCCAAAAATCAGTGTAATTGTTCCTGTATATAATGTAGAAAACTATCTCTGTGAATGTTTGGATAGTATTCTAAAACAAACATTTAATGATTTGGAGATAATTTGCGTAAATGACGGCTCTACGGATAGTTCGCTTTCTATTCTTGAAAATTATGCTCAAAAAGACAGCAGAATAAAAATTGTGAATCAACAAAACCAAGGTGTCTCTTGTTCAAGAAATAATGGATTAGATATTGCAAATGGTGAATATGTTGCATTTATAGATTCTGATGACTATTTAAACAGCGAAGAATATTTTGCAAAACTTTATAACGCTTGTGAAAGAAACAATGCGGATATTGCTGTTGCCGGAATAATAAGAGGAAATGAAAAATCAAAAAAAGATTTGATAAAGTATGATGAAGAAAAAATTGCTGATGATTATGTAGAAAAACTAAAACTATGCGATGTTCCGGATTCAAATTATACATGTAATAAAATATATAAAAGAGAATCTTTATTAAAGTCCAGTATAAAGTTTTTACCAAATGTAATTTATGAAGATATTTATTACACATATAAAGTTTTGTATTATATCGGTCGAGTTGTTTCAGTTTCAAATGTCACATATTTTTACAGAAAGCGTCCTGGGTCTATAATAAAGAAAAATAATAAAAAAGCTGTTAATGACCGTGATAACGGAAGAATAGAGATGGAGCAATTCTTTAAAGAACATAATATTGATGTTTCTGACTTTCAAACGGTTGAGAAAAAGTTTAAAATATTTGGTTTAACAGTTTTTAAAACACTCAGAAAAGGAAAAGATATTGAGAGTGTTTTATTTAATTTTATAAGAAGAAGATATAGCCTAAAATAGGCAGAGAGGTTTATTATAATGGAGCAATTAACTGTTATCATACCAACAATACAAAAAAATATTGAAGTATTGCAAGAATTGCTTGCCATTTTAGATGCGGATGATGTTGTACATGAAATAATTCTTATAGATAATAGTTTGCAAGGTTTTAATAATATTTATTCAAAATTAAAGGTAATAACTCCTAAAAAAAATCTTTTTGTAAATCCAAGTTGGAATTTAGGTGTGAAAGAGTCTAAAACCCAATATTTTGCACTATTTAATGATGATTTGCTTGTTTGCCGAAATTTTTGTACAAAAGTTATGAATTTAATCGTTAAAAAAACTGATATTGGAATATTGGGGATGGACGTTAATTCTGTAATTAATACACTGGATATGAGTTTACCGGAGGAAACAGATTTTCAATTAGTTAAAGAAGATAAAAATCAGTTAAGACCTAATAATTGGGGAACAATCATATTTGGAAAAAAAGAATTATATAATACGATACCAAGATGTTTAAAGATAATGTGCGGTGATGATTATCTAAGGTATATGGTTTGGGAAAATAATCAGTCTGTATACGATTTAATGGGAGCGAAAGTAAAGCATTTAGGGTCTATTTCCTGTAGTTCAAAAGAATTTATAAAAATTGGTCAGAGAGAAATTATAAGATATGCTAAAATTGATAAAAATTATAAAAAAACATCTTCTTATATATGGGCAAAAAGAGAACAATCTGTTATTAGAAAATTTTTACAATTTATTTTCTCTTTAAAAAACACTTCTGATAAGAGACATAAGGTAATAACCTTATTAGGATTTAAATTTAAAATAAGAAGAGGAATTAATCAATGAGACTTTTAGTGCATTTGCACGTATATTATCATGAACAGGTTGATTATTTTATAAAAAAACTTTCAAATATAAGCGGCTGTGATTGGGATTTATATGTCACTTATGTAGAAGAAAATGAAGTT
>CADBPN010000064.1 GCA_902796585.1 uncultured bacterium | reverse complement strand
ACGCAAATATACTTGCTATTGCAGGTTAACAATACAAAATCAATCGTTGAAGAAGAGGAACTTCTTACCGATACACAAACTTATTTTCAATCTTTCGGATAACGTCTGTAATATCCGCTTACGTGTGTTCCGTCAGAGCGAACATAATCTTCCACATATATTAGTTCTCCAAAACGGACACGTCTCTCCATTTCTTCTTTTTCGGGAAGACGGTCTCCGTTATCAAAATATTGCTCAACCATTCTCTTTATCTCTTCTTCACTCATTTCTTCGAGTTTTTTATCATCGTTATACATTACTTTATTTGACGAATCAAAAATGCTGTCATTATAAATATTTTTATTTACATATCCGTCTATAATATAAGAATTGTCTAATGCATTATAACTTAAACTATTATACTTTACAGCTTTTGAAACATCACCAATTTTATTTGGCAAATGTTTAGATATCGAAGACCCTTTATATATAAGCGAGCTTTCATCTGGTATTACATACGTATTTCCTAAATGTTTATCAATCTTGGCTGTAAAAATTGGATCACCTTCATTGCCAAAATTTATTATATTTTCAGTATATTTAGATTCTACAATATCACCTACACCATACGACGCAAAAGTTATTCCTTTAGCTCCTGTTTCATTACATACAATTTCAGTATCACTTCCACCTAGCGAATAGCCTACTATAATAACTTCATCAATACTACAACGATCGAAAAAATCTTCATATGCCAAAAAGGCATCATAAGCCTGTAGCGGAACATTCCTAGTAGCCAGCTGTATATCATTTCTCCAATCTTGAACAGAAAGTCTATTTGTTCCAGCAATCACTAAAACATATTGTCCTTTTTCATTTACAAAACCTTCTGCTTTAAATCCCGTTTTACGATTTTCATACGTTTTTACGCTTTTCCAATTTGATAGTTTTTGCGCATCTCTGGGGTCATTAACGTAGTATGCTAATTGTTCTGTTTCTTTTATAAATTCTATCGAATATTCTATATTCATTTTAAATCCTCCTTTTTTATAATAAAATTTTCTTATGAACAATAAATTTAAAAAATACACAGGAATGAAGTTTCTTGCTTTTTGCGGATTTCCATTAATTTTACATATATTTTCAGGTATAAATTGTTTATTTGACAAAAATCATTACATGATTTTTGAATACACTACAGCACTAATAACCATTCCGTATATTTTTATTACTTTGTTTATATCTGCTTTATGGATTTTAATAGAAATAGTACGTAACAAAGACACTTCTAATAACAATCAAAAAGACTTATTATCTGATATCCTATTTTCAATAGGCTTAACCATATATTTATTAAATGCCTTATATGTTATCGCATTAATAATTTTTTCATTTGAATAAAAGTAGAGATTGGGTTGGACACTATTAAACAACTTACAAAATAATTGCTCAGTTTCTTTAATAAATTTTATTGAATAATTATTTGACATAATTTGTCCTTTCTGCTAATACCAATATGTATTTTAATATTGTTGTTATATGCATTTTATGAGCGCAAAGATAACAAACTAAATAACTCTAAAATTCAAAACATAATAACAAATATTTCATTACTTATACTTATATTATTATCATTCATTATATGTATTGTAATTACAGCCTATATAGCGCATGGTTTAGATATGTAAAAACTATCAGAGGAGAAATCCCCTCTGATAGTTAATAAAGAAGGACAAATTTTTAGTGATTTACACCTAATTATTTACCCCTCTTACACCTGCCCATTTTGCTACAGCAAAGATGGTTCCGGTAAATCCGGTCGCAAAATCCAAATCAATTGATTCATCAGCATTTTGGAATCTTGATAAATCTTGGATTTGTATTGCGGAAATTCCTTTCGGAAGTTCTATTACAATATCACCTAGCATTGAATTCGGATATGCATCACCGGCTTTTACGGTTAACAATGAACCGGCATTCGTTGTTGTATCGATTACAATAAACAAGCTGTCATTCTTGTTTGAAAACGCATCCTTAATTTTGATGCCGTTTGCAACGGTTACAGTTTGTTTTGTTATTTCTATGTTTGCAACTGATTCTGTGTGATCTAACACAGGATATTGTACGTTTATTATATCTCTTGTCATAAATTTTTCCTTTCGTTTTTGTAGTTTTATCACTTTTATGAGTTTGTAAAAAACCTCAAAAATTTGCATGAATAAGGTGTTCAAACACAACTTCCGCTCACGCAAGTCATTTTTGGGTCTTTCACTCACTCTTATTGGAAAATATGTAAAATGGAAAATTAAAAATCATTTTCCACTTTACATTTTCCATTTTGGGTAAATTGTATATTTACTTTACCCATTTACCCCTTTACCTCTTTACTCTAAGAACCAACAGTAAGTGTTGCACTTACTTTTACTGTTCCTAAGAAATCGGCTCTCGGAGCTCCAACACCGTATAAACCATAACCTTTATAACAAGTATTGAAGTTCTTTTCAGGAGTATAGCTTTGAGAATTTAAGCTTGAAGAAATACCGCCGGCAAGAGTTTTGCCTTTGATACCGAATAAAGGATAGAAAACACCGCTTTGAGGAGATGCAATATTGTTAGAAACAAGGATTTGCCATCCGCAAAGTTCACCTATATAACCTTTGCTCATTTCATCTTTACCTTTTTCAGTGTATTTTAGATCTTCAGATTTGCTTAAATAGAACTGGTATTCAGGAGGAATTACGCAGATCATATTACCGTCAATCCAGTTTGTATGACCTTTTCCGTCACCTCTTTGGAATTTAGCCTGCATATAAGCAAAAATATCTTTTGCTGTTTGAGTTGTTAAAGTAATTGCAGAACCGTTATCATCAAGATAATGACCTGCTCTTGTGTATAAATTTGCGTAAGCTGCATCAACAGATGCTGCAAATTGTTTGATAGCATCACCTACATATTCTTTTGCCATATCTGTAAGTTTTGGTTTATCGTCACAGGCTGCCATCAATTTTTCTTCCATTTCTGAAAGTTCAAAGTGAAAAGCTTTTCCTCTGTCTAATTTAACTTTGCAAACAGAAACAGTTGCTTCTTCTGCAGCCGGGAGGTCTCCGCCGTCGTAGTCAAACAGAGATACAATACTAGGCATAGTAATGTTAACTTCGTCACCCTTTTTTACATCATTTTTAAATTCAGAGTGAGCTAGCTGCCCGATTACCAGTTCTTCGTATAAATGTTTGTTGAATGCTTGATCAAAAGCACTCGGAATTAATAATTTTGTAGACATAAAATTTTCCTTTCATTTTTGTATTAAAGAGAGTTTAATCTGCAAGCAGATTAAACTCTCTTTAAATAGTTTTACTGTACTAAATTAATTAACCAGGAAATTAATTCCCGATTAAATATACTGACTCAACATTTCATCGATTTCTTGTTTAGTCATTTCATCAAGACGTTTTTTGGGTTTTTGGATTGATGTTTTTTCGCTTTTTGTAAAATTCATACTACCCAAAATCTTTTGTGTCTCGGCTTCTGCAGATTTCTTCTTTTCATAAGCGTCAATTCTGTTAGAAACATATTCGTCTAAGAGTTTTACAAAATAATCCGTATTTACATCTGTACCAAAAGCTTTATACGCTTCCCGAAACAGTAATCTGAACGCACTGTCTTGAAAATATTCCGGAGCATCATATTTTTCTACCGCATCAACAATCGTCTTTGGATTGCCTTGTATTTGGCATGTTTTTTCTATGAGCTTCATTGTATCATTCCAAGTTGCAGAATTTTTTCTGAGAGTTCCCAATTCTTCAGCCTGCGTTCCTTGAAGCTTTTCAAGATTTTGATACGCTTTTACTAAATCGTCTTGAGACTTAAACTTCCCAAGAATAAGCTCGGAAGGGTCAATATTTGATTCTCCTTCCGCTTTGTTTGATAGTGTTGAATCACTTTTTTCCGTTCTTTCAGAGTTTTCGGAAATGTTTTCCGGCTCTGAATTCGCAGAATCGAGTTTTTGATTTTCTAATTGATTTTCTTCCATGATTTTTTCCTTTCGTTTATTTATAAAATAATATGGTGCGCACACATACGCACCATTGTTTTAATCTATTTCCTCTTTTTGTTTTCCTATTATTAATGTACCGGTCTATGCCGATAATACCCATTTACACTAACACCATCTCCTCGAACGTAATTGCGAACTTTAATCAATTCACCTTTAGAAACACGTTCTTCCAGTTGTTCTTTCGATGGCATATTCATCTGCTTCCAGTTCTGTTGCTGGAAATATCTATCGGAGAATCTTCTGCGCTCTTTTTCATCCATTCCTTCATACAATTCGCCTTTGTAAAAAACTCTGTCTGAATCTTTTAATCTGTCGTATTGCATATTTGAGTATCTGCGCTTGTCTGATGGAGTTGTTATCAATTCTCCATTTTCTATTTTTTCTTTAATTAAATAAGAGACAAAATCGGATATTTCTTCTTTGGACATCTTTTTTACCTTTGTACTATAATATTCTCGGATTTCTTCCGTTAGTTCTCTGCCAATTTGATTGTTCCACAAATCCATATTTCTTTCCCCAAAAGGAGCGTTTGGTGTTTCATCTTCATGCATATTACCTAACCATTTTGCTACATTTTGACCATAATAATATGATAAATACCAAGAAAGATATGCATGTTTAAATGCGTCTGATTTATTGTTCCAAGTTGATGACTCATTAAAACCATATTTTTTCTGAGCTTTATAGGTAGCTTCTAAAACTTCTCTATTAAATTGTTCTCGTTTTTCTTGAGTTAATTTGTCAAAAACTTTTTTACTAAAATTGTTTGTCATAATATTTTCCTTTCATTTTTTGTGTAATAATTAATGTTGTATTATATAAAAAAGAGGTTTCGTAAGTGAAAAAGTTATACATAATTTTTTTATATGCAATCATTTTTGTTTCAATAACAATTATTCCGGCTGTCGCTAGAAATAAATTCAAAACAGAACCGCCTATTCTTAATGAAAACTCTGCAAGTTTACAATCCGGCAAAGGATTCTTAGCAGAACTTAAAGGTGATTATAAATCAGCAATCGAATATTTTTCTAATGCTATAGAATTAAATCCGCAAGATGCAATTTCGTATCACGAAAGAGGCTTGTGTTATTATTATTTAAATAATTACCCAAATGCATTAAAAGACTTTGATAAGACTATTTCTCTTAATCCAAGTGATATTGATGCTTTTGGGAACAGAAGCCTCACTAAAATGCAATTGGGAGATTATGAAGGTGCTATAAAAGATATTGATGAAATTTTAAAACTATATCCCGATTACCCAAAAGCCCTTAAACAAAAAGAAATGATATTAGAGAAAATGAAAAATAAATAATTTTATGTAAATCATAATAACCTCCTTTCATTTTATTTACTTATATCCAGCTTTATGACATAATAAGCTTGT
>CADBPN010000063.1 GCA_902796585.1 uncultured bacterium | reverse complement strand
TGCATTGTTGCAAAGTAATTCTATTATCAATATGTTCACACAAATTATTAATAACGGAATATAAATAAATACAAAAAAATAACCAAAGCTCCATCTTATATAGTAAAAGTTAAAGCTATTGCTGATAGAAATAAAAGTCAAAAAAAACAAAATAATATAGCCTATAAATGCAATAAAATTTGTAAAAAACAATTTATTCAGTTTAATTAACATTTTGTGATTATATCACAAAATAGAAAGGAAAAAAATTATGATTAGAAACATTCAATTTTATAAAGATTTAGAGCAACTGAACTACTATATTTATCATGATGGTAAATTTTCAAAACCAAATGGGTGGACCTATATTGATAAATATGAAAATAAAAAAACAGGTTTTTATTCCGAAGCTTATCAAAATACTCAAGGTGAAGTTGTGATGATAATAAGAGGAACTGACTGGAAAGAAACAGAGGATTGGAATGCGAACTTAGAACTTGCGCGTGCAATAATTCCAAAACAAGCAGAAGATGCCTATGAATTTTATAGTATCTTAAGTTCACGTTATAATAAGATAATAGTTTCTGGTTATTCTTTAGGTGCTTCCGATTGTGTCATTTTAGGAAATGAATTGGGTTTGGAAACTATTGCATTTGCACCCTATGGTGTCGGTGATTTTGTTCGTCCTAAGCACCCAGAAAATATAATCAACTTTGGAAATCAGTCTGATCCAGTTTTTAGACGGAAACTTGATTCTCAAATTGGTAAAATCTATGTAATACCTTCACAGGAAAATAAAAGTTCTCAATTGCTATATATGGGATATACACAACAGATTGAGATATACGATCTTCGCAAACATTTTCCTGGGCAAATCGGTGATATTTCAAAAGCAGTAGAACATACCAGTAATGAATTCTACGGGCATGGAAAATTTAATTTGTATGCAAGTTATGATGACTATGATGATAGAATTTTCGAGCCATCAAATCAGGTAATATATAATGATGATAAAAAACTCGAAGAAATGAGTTAAGAAGAGATAAAGAGAATGGTTGAGCAATATTTTGACAACGGAGACCGGCTTCCTGAAAAAGAAGAAATGGACAGACGTGTCCGTTTTGGTGAACTAATATATGTAGAAGATTATGTCCGAAAGGACGGAACGCACGTAAGCGGATATTACAGACGTTATCCGAAAGATTAAAAATAAGTTTAATGCACAATAACTGCTTTTTATTTAATCAATATGAAAAATATCTCTGATTATAAACACAAATATATAACACACAAAAAATAAAGTAAAAAATAAGTACAGTGAAAAACCTATATTAAAAAAAATGTTGTAAAATAATGAATTTTGTTTTTCTGTAGGGTTTATTTTTCTTATTTTTTTACAAATAAATCCTATTAAATACAAAAATAAAGCAATTATAAGAGTTAAAAACATGTAAGGGCAAAAGATGAAACTTGTAAGATATCCAAACGCTGTAAAAGATTTTGTCTCATACATAGTTAATGGTGCATTAATTATATAAATAATAGACTCTTTAATATACCAAAGAAGCGGATAACCGGCTAATGCAAGAAAATTTGTATGAATTAGGTTTTTAATATTTTTGTACATATAGATATTGTAGCATGGAGTTTTATAAAAAGATTTTAATAAATTTTATTGTGTATAAAGAGTTATAGATAGCATCAAAGTGTTGATTGATAAAAAACAGATATAAAGGATAAAAATTATGAAAGAAAATAAATATAGTGAAAAACCTATATTAAATAAGATATTATATAGGAATGAACTGTTTTTGGTTTTGATATTTTGTTTTCTTAATTTAATATATGCAAGTCTGATTGCAAAAAGTAATAATGCTGATATTAGCGTTAAAAACATATATGAAAAATAAGAAGTTCCGATAGTAAATAAAATATTTGTTATCGGAGTCGTTTCTAATTTGGTTAGCGGTGTATCAAAAAATTCCAAAATAATATCTTTAATATACCAAAGAAGCGGATAACCGGCTAATGCAAGAAAATTTGTATGAATTTGAGATTTGATGCTACTGTACATAGAAATATTTTATCAAAAAAGGAGGTAAAAATGGAATATTCTATAGATTTTGTAAAGGAACTTGAACAATTGTCTTATCACGTAAATGATTCAAGTAAAATTAAACGACCATTAAATTGGCAAAAAATTGAGTCTTTTGAAAATAAAAAGACTGGTTTTAAAGCCAAAGCATTTGTAAATGAAAAAGGACAGAAAGTACTTGTTTTTGCAGGTACAGATCCACTATCACGTGATTTATTGAGTGATTTACAAATTTTAAAACTTAAACAAGTTCCAATTCAAGCAAATGACGCGTTTAATGCGTATATGAAATTTAAAAGTAGATATAATGAAAACGAAAAAATAATTGTAGTTGGTTATTCTTTAGGGGGAGCATTATCTCAAATTGTATGCAATGAAACAGGCGCAAGTGGAATTACATTTGCGCCATTAGGTGTAAATGATATAGTTCAACCAGAGCATACAAGTCAAATTATAAACATAGGTAATGAAAACGATCCTTTTTATAGATTAACTTTTGATCAACAATTGGGTAAAAGATACTTAATTCCAGATGATTCTACGGACTTGAATAGTGGCATATCTGTATTTAAACATTTACCCAATAAAATAGGCGATATTTCAAAAGCTGTAAAACAAGAAGAGCGATATCAACATGCATTAGACAATTCTTATATTTTAGATGGTTATGTAAATAAAAATATTTATAATGACAGTATTTTTGATTCATCAAATAAAGTAATGTATAACGATGATAAAAAACTCGAAGAAATGAGTGAAGAAGAGATAAAGAGAATGGTTGAGCAATATTTTGACAACGGAGACCGGCTTCCTGAAAAAGAAGAAATGGACAGACGTGTTCGTTTTGGGGAACTAATATATGTATAAGATTATGTTCGAAGTGACGGAACGCGCGTAAGCGGATATTACAGACGTTATCCGAAAGATTAAAAATAAGTTTGTGTATCGGTAAGAAGTTCCTCTTCTTCAACGATTGATTTTGTATTGTTAACCTGCAATAGCAAGTATATTTGCGT
>CADBPN010000062.1 GCA_902796585.1 uncultured bacterium | reverse complement strand
TGTTTACCCGGACGAGCTTGAAATGTATAATGGCAATATTGATTTTGAATTTTCATACTGTTACTAAAGCACATAAAAATATTTTTTGATATGGGTTAATGAATTTTTTACAATTATTTACCGAATTGTCCAAATATCTGTACAAAATTCTCAAATTGAGTATTTTTTTACACTCACCTAGTGGGTACTTTCCCTTCTTCCATAGGAGATAAGCAATCTCCTATGGCGGAGTCTTTCTTTGGACTCAAATTTAATAAAAGAGAGCGTTTTAGCTCTTTTTTTATTGCATAATACCTTTTCGCAGGACGTTTGCTCGGAAGGGGGAAATATTTTGAGTTGGTAAAGTTGCTAATTTTGTAAACATTAGCGATTTTGTATGGTCTGAAAATATTTTCAAATATTTTTAAAATTCAGCTATTTTATTAAAATTGAGAATTTTTTGTAAACAATTGTAACAAAAAAGGCAATTTTTAAATTCTCGAATACTTTATTTAAGTATAAGGAAAAAAAATAAAAAGAGGATTACATCATGAAAAACATTAAAAAACGAATTTCAGCATTAGTTCTGACAACAGTATTTGCATCTATGCAAATTGCATCAGCAAATGTTGCAAACTTTGACACAGGACTTGGCGCAGGCAACGGCGGAGCAGTTATTAACAATGCAACAAGCGGCTTAGTCGATGTACAAACCGGTAAAGGCGTTGCTGACTTAAACTTTAACAGCAGCGCAAGCGTAAACTGGAACACATTAAACGTAAACAATGGCGAAACATTAAACTTTAATGCTGTAAACGGTGCTAATAACTTAACAATTTTAAACACTGTTAATTACGGAATGTCAACATTTGCCGGTTCAGTAAACGCAAACAGCGGAATTGGCAATTTGATAATTTCTAACCCTAACGGTGTTTTATTCGATGGCGCAAGTTTTTCTACAGCAGGTGATTTGAATATTACAACAGATCCAATGAGAACAGTATTGAAAAACGGTGCTATGGATGTAGAAAAAATCGGAAATGGAGCAATGCCGGTTGGCACAGTAGAAATTTTAAGAGATTCTAACTTCTCTGTAGGCGGTGACTTTAACATTGTTGCTCCAAAAATTAATGTAAGCAATTCAACAATTAAAGTCGGTCAAGGAAAAGCTTTAAGATTGACAACAACAAACGGTCAAGACTATTTATCTAATGAATATACAGGAACAATCGAAGATGTAGTCGCAGATCAACTATCAGATAAAAATACAAACGTTAGATTAGAGGCTGTAAGCGTTGATGGTGATGTTTATATCACGTCAAACGGAAAAGGCGCAGTAAAGACAGTAAGCGGTGGAAAAATTAACGGAGACTTAACAATTAATTCTGATGGTGAAGTTGCATTAAACTATGAACCAAACGGAAAAGTTTTGGAAGTAACCGGTGATGTTAATGCTAAAGCAAACAATGTTGCAATGTATGCTTACAACGTTAAAACAGGCGGAGATTTGAATATGACCAACGGCGGCGGCTTCGTTGAAGTACAAAATGCCAGAGTTGGCGGAGATATGAATCTTACAACAACAGGAGATAAAACAAATTATCTTAAAAAAGGCAACAATAAAACAGAACTTAAGCATTTTGTTCACGTAGCCGGTGACGTAACAGTTGAAGGTAATGCAAACATTCAATCCGAACATAACATTCACATAGGCGGTTATAACTATGATAAAAAACAATTCTCAGACGGTAACTTTAAAGTTGGCAAAGATTTGACAGCACACGCAAAAGACGGTCATGTAACAGTTACTATCGATACAGAAGCTGACAAAATTGATTTAAAATCAGATAGCTTAAATATCCTTTCAGACGGTAAAGCAGTATTGAAGGCAAACGAATACAAATTCTCTTCAAACGGTTACATCGGCAGCATCGCTGACTATACAAGAGAAGACGGAACAGTATTAACAAAAGAAGATCAATTAATCGGTATAATGGAAAATTACATCTATATTCCGAATGATATCAAGAGCCACGATTACATTAATGTAACAGGCGCAGACCAACTAGGTGCAGCAAAGATTACAGCAATCAATACTCCTGGTAACGCATACATAAGATCAAACGGTAACATAACAGTTACAGGTGCAAATGCAAAAGATATCAACATCACAGCTCCTAAGAGCAGAATCGATATCACAGGTCCGGATGTACACGCAAGAAACATTAATGTAGGTCCTGAAACAGATTACTTGAAAGTAGATTTCGAAGGCAGAGATTTCACAACTAACTTCACTAACATCAGAGATGAAAAAGTTGTAACTCTTAAACCAACCGATGTAGTAACTTACGAAAACACTGATGGTTACAATGGTCACAACTACCCAACTCTTAAACCGGGTGAAAAGACAACTTACTTAATCGGCCCGGGATTTGATCCGGTACCACCTCCACCAACACCGGATCCGGAAAATCCAACCATAAATCCATACGATGAAGTTTCAAGACACATCAAACAATGGGTTCCGGATGACGTAACAGCAGCACCAGTAAATACACCGGTAGCATTCGCAGCAGACCTGGACGATGATGAAATAGACAAAGCAGTTCGTAAGAACGTAGACGGATCAGTAACAGTCGTAAGAGCTTACGCGATGGGTAAATAAAACAAAACATGATGTAAGATAATCAAAAAAAGAGGAGCCTCCAAAAGGCTCCTCTTCCTTATTAGTTATTATCCAGCCATTTTTTATATAAATCAGGTCTTTTGTTTTTTGTTCTTTCAATTTTTTGTTCTTTTCTGTATTCATTAATAAGTTTGTGATTGCCGTTGAGCAATACTTCAGGAACTTCCAGTCCTCTATATTCTCTGGGTTTTGTATATTGAGGGTATTCTAAAAGTCCATCAGAAAAACTGTCATCGTGGGCGGATTCGATTTTGCCTAAAGTACCATCTATTTTTCTTGAGATACTATCAATCAAACACAAGGCAGGAAGCTCACCGCCGGTTAAAACAAAATCTCCTATAGAAATTTCTCTCGGTTTTATAATTTCTCTGATTCGCTCGTCAAAACCTTCGTAATGCCCGCAAAGAATTACTAATTGGTCGTATTCAGCTAATTCGTCAGAAAGTTTGTCTGTAAAAGGTTCTCCCTGAGGAGTCATCATAACTGTCAAACTTTTTCCTATTATATTTACTCCTTCCCAGCAATCAACATAAGGCTGCGGCATAAGAACCATTCCGGCACCACCTCCGTATGGTGTATCGTCTACTTTTTTATGTTTGTCAAGCGTATAATCTCTTGGGTTATGAGTTATAACTTCAATAATTCCGTCATCTTGAGCCCGTTTCATAATGCTGTAATCCATGTGAGATTGGATTAGTTCCGGAAACAGTGTCAAAACGTCAAATCTCATTGTAAAAGTCCTTCTATATTATTTATCTGAATTCTTCTGTTTTTTACATCAACCGAAGTAACAATTGCTTTTACAAACGGTACCAGTGAAATATTTTTTGAAAGTGTTTTTACTGATAACAAGTCGCTTGCGCCGTTATTGGAAACTCCAACAACAGCACCGACAATTTTGTCTCCGTCATAAACATCTAAACCTACAAGCTCATCAATAAGGAATTCATCTTCTTCTAAAAATTCTCTTGCGGTTGATTCTTCTACAAATAGCAGCTTATTTTTGTACTCTAAAATATCATTCAGAGTGTCAATGCCCTTGAATTTAATAATTCCGCACTTTGGTGTAAATCGCATTCGAACCACTTCAAGAGGTTTGTATTCGTTGTTTACCAAAACATAAACCTCTTTTAATTGAGATAAAAACTCTTCCCTATTCTTTGAATAACCGAGTTTTGCTTCTCCTTGCACGCCATGAAAGTTTAAAATCTTACCTATAGAAACAAAGTTATTCTTCTTCATTTTCTTTCTTCTTAGGTTTTCTCCCGCGTTTTGGTTTCTCTTCCGCAACTTCTTCAGATTTAGCTTCTGCCGGAGCTTCTGCAACGGCAACACTTGCTTCTTCCGCCTTTTGTGAAGTCTCTGCTTTTTGATGTTTTGCAACCAAATAATCAGCTGGCTTATCGGAACGTTCTTCGTTCCATCTGTCGAGCCCCATTTGCGCACGAATTAATTTAATACCTACGTGAACTCTCCATTCGTCCATTTTTAATTGTGCTGCAATAATTTTGTGGCAGCCAATCGGAGGCAAAGGAAGCAAAGGCTCATATAAAGCTTTTATAGCCATCATTTGATCCGGAGAAATTGCTAATTTTCTCTTCGGGAACGGAAGTTTCGGAAGCATCATTTTTTGGCGAACCAAGTTTATTCCAAAGAATACTTTTTGCGGTTCTACACCTATTTTTTCTCCGATTACTTCGTGTGCATCCGGATTCGGAAGCGGCAACATTGCCTTATAAAGAAGTTCAATTTGTTCTAATTGCTCCTTTGAAACCAACAATGGTCTCGGTTGTTTTTTAGGCTTTCTTTGAGGAGCCGGTCTTCTCTGTCCTTGTGGTCTTCCTTGATTACTTGCATAATTATTTCTGAACCCGCCGGGACGCCTTTGTTGAAATCCTCCGCGGTTATCTCTGTTATATCCGCCGCCTTGATTATCGCGTCTCTGATAGTTTCCGCCTTGTCCGCGGTCTCTGTTATAATTGTTATTATAATTTCCGCGGTTGTCTCTATTGTATCCGCCGCCTTGATTGTCACGTCTCTGATAACCGTCATTATTGCGGTAATTATTTCTATATCCGTCTTGCTGCGGTCTGTCATAATCTCTTTGACGAGGTTCTGCCGAATATGAACTGTAGCTTTGCATTGGTTTTTCGTCTACAGTTTCATTTCCCTTATCTGCGTACAGACAATTAGGACAGATAACACGTTTGGGGTTTTTGGTTTCAAATTCAGCACCGCACTTAATGCACTTGTTTACATACATAATAAAAGCCTCTTAATCAATAAATAAAATAATCTTTCTAATTTCTACTAATTTTCCTATGAATTAAAATATCAACTAACTTTAAATAATATGAGATTAAATCAAAAATAGAGTTATTATACAACTCACAATATATATTATAATACATATTCAAATTTTTTGCAATATGCTGCTTAAAACGTGTTAATATATGAATTTAAGCCGAAATGATTGAAAATTAACACATAACAATCCATAAAATTTTACGCATTTGTTTTCCAAGATATATTGCAATAAAAGTAAAGAAAATGTCGTAAATAATTTGCACACCGCTTTGAGTATATATCCAGCTTGCAACCATGTCCATCGGAGCATGTCTTAATGTTGATACAAAAAGCATGTACAGGATTCCTAAAATATGTATTGCAAGAACTCCTAATGCAGATATCATAATTATTCTCAGTAAATCAACTTTGCCTTTAAGTAAAGTTCCTGCAAAAAATACAGCCGGAATAAATGCAAGGATATATCCGAAACCGTATTCAGAAAGATAGCTGATTCCGCCCCCTAATGCAAAAATCGGGAAAAAGAAACCCAGAATTATGTAGCACAAAATTGATAAAATACCGAATTTCCGTCCCATTAATGCCAAAACGAAGAACACTGTCGGAATTTGAGGGATATATTGGTATTTTTTTATAAAATGATGCAAAATTTCATAATCCGTAAGATCTTGGGATAAATAATCCAAAGTATTCATTGGAATATAAGGATGGTGAATTGTTATTTGAGTGAACGTAGCGACAATAATTAAGAGAACACAAACTCCGGTCATAATAAGTGTTCCGAGAGTAATTCTTATAGGTTCTCCCTTATATTTAAAACTATTTAATTCTTTTTGAACTCGTTTACTCATTTATGTTAATCAAACTTCTTAATTTTTCACAATTTTCTTGATACAAAGTTTTAAATTTGTCATAAAAAATATTTTCTGTCCACATTATAAGAGCATCCTCGTTATTATCCTGATAATATCCTTTTCTTGTTCCGAGTGATTGGAATCCGTATTTTTCATACAATTTTATTGCAGGAACATTAGATACTCTGACTTCTAAAGTTAAATATTTTATTTTATTTTTATAACAATCTTCAATAATCGAATGTATTAAGGCTTCGCCGATATGATTACGTAAAAAATCTTTTTTTACTGCAATGGTTGTAATATGTCCTTCATCTATAATATGCCAAGTTCCGGCATAACCGGTAATTTCTCCGTCTGCAGTTTTTGCAACATAATATTTTGCAAGATTGTTAGACATTTCGTCATAGAAAGAAGATTTTGCCCAATGGTGTTTCCCATAGGCTTCCGCTTCTATTTCTACAACCGCTTCGATGTCCTCTTTTGTCATTGGACTTATTTTTATGTCAGATATTTTTTTCATTACGGGCATATACTTTCCCAATCTATGTCATCTTCTGTTTCTTCGCCAGGTTCTACAATATGGTCACCATCTTCAAGCATAAGCATTAAAGATAGTTTTAATTGCTTTTTATAATTTTCTAAAGCCTTTTCTCTTGTTTTTGCACAAAAAGCAAAACTCGGAATTTCTTTTATTTCGATATAATGATAAGGATTTCCGTTAAAATCCAAATCGGTACCTTCTATTAATGTCCAAGGAAGGTTCATGTAGTAATCTAAATCTTTTTGTTGTTCATCAGTCATCTAAAGATTTCTCCGTTAAGGGCTGTTTTATCATGATTCCTTCTCCGCCTATTACATCAGCCTGTTTGCCGTTTATATACAAAAATACAGGAAGATTTGTATTTGCTTTTGCTGTTTTTATAAGTTGATGAATCCTTATATAAGTACTTTCAGCTCCTCCGCCGGATTCGAAAGCCGGTGAAAGGTCTATTAATACATTATTTTTTCCTTCTCTTATTGATAATATTCTTGTCTCAGAAGGAACTTCCGAAGAAAGACCTTTTTTCTTTTCGTAAGAGCTTGGGCCCTTTATCATCTCAGAAATTGCATAGGTTAAACAAGATTTTTCAACAGAAGTATCGCATTGTCTTACAACAGGGCGAACATTTCCTTTTGAATCCGTTACAAAAATTTTTATTTTTTTAGTTCAGATGAAGTTTCTCTGATTTTTTCAGGTTCATCTATAACAGGCGGAATATCTGAAATATTTTCACTTGGAACTTCCGGCAAATTTCTTTTAAATTCAAAACCGCCTTCTGTGAAAAATGCAAAATACACATATATAAATGTAATTACTGCTAAACAAAATATTCCGAATTTTTGAGCAAAGTTCATCTTTTTCAATCCTTTTGTGAATTTTTATTCTTCACCTTTAATATTAATTTTACCATCAACTTTTATTATATTGTCAACTATTTTTACATTCTCAATATTTCCTTGACATTGTTTTTCATCAAGTAAGCTTAAAGTAAATTCCAGCGGGTTTAGGAGATTAATCAAATTTGCAACTTTGTTAATACCGATATTTCCGTATGATTTGTCAATGCTAACATTTTTTGCCTTAATTTTTCCGTTAACAACTTCTACATCACTGGACATAACAAATGATTTGTCTTTTGATGATTTAATAACCGGAAAGTTGTAATCCATTACGATATACAATTTGTTTTGTATTATTTTTGTTTTAACTTTTTTTATAACAAATAAAGGATATGCGACTTTGTTAACACTTTTAATAGTGTTTCCGTAATTTCCTTTTTCAAGAGCAGTGTTCATTGATTCTTCAGAAAGCTCAATGTCATAGGCAAATTGCATATCAGATTTGAATACCATCGGATTTTTATTATATTCAATATAATTGTAATCTGTAAGGCTTTTTAAATGAACATAAGGAATCGGAATGTCATTAGATGTAATATTTTTTCCCGATAATTCCAATGACTTAAAAATTCCCTTTTTCATGCTGGAAACTGAATATCCGGAAAATTTTACATCAAAGTTTGCACCGGTTTCTTTTTTTAAGCTTTTTTTGATGTTTCTTTCAACAATTCCTTCCGCTAAAGGGCGAAAAAGAGAAAAGTGAGTATTGTTTTGTAAATATTCTTTTGAATATTTATCGCTTGCTGCATAAACATTAGCAGAAATTAATAGAATCATAAACAATGTTAAAATTTTTTTCATTACTTACCTGCGCTTTCTTTAACACTTTTATAGAATTCGTTTGTTATAAGTTGAGAATATTTTTTCTTTTCATTTATGGAAAGAGCGAGTTTTTCAGAACCGTCAGAAGTTTGTATACTTGAAATTACCCCTGATACGTCAGAGAAAGGTAATTTTGATACGTGTGCTTCAAATTTTGCGTAAGGAACTGTCTGCCCGTATGCTTCCATTGTCCCTCGGCTTGTTATATTTATTTCTTTAACACTTACTCCCTGATAATTCATTTTTTCCGATAAGCTCTTTAATTTCTTATCTAATTCATTGCTTTTTATTTCGTTTTGCGTAAGCAGCGGTTTCTTTCCGGAATCTATTATTACCATTTTTTGACCGGAAGCGCCATGTTCTGCAATAACTGCCTTATATCCTGCAATAGTCATCGTATTATCAATTTGAAATTCTTCATTTAACCTTGAAAAATCTCCGATTTTTTTTGCAGCTTCAATTTTATGTGATTGCATAAAATTACCGATATTATTTTTCACAATTTCAACATACTTTTGACCGCCGATTGCGTTGAAACCGATAAAAGCCAGTACTATAATAAAAGCATTAAAAACAATTTTTACCATTCTGAACATAAAACTGCTCCTCAAATTTACTTGATTACATCATACTACAAAAAGACATAATATGTGATGAAAAATAAGAAGGTATAATAATATGTTTTTTTTTACTTTTGCCCGTTCTTTATTTTTATTTTGTTTAATTTTTAGAATTGTTCCAAAAATCTCTTATCGTTATTAAAGAACAGTCTTATATCATCAATTGCGTATTTCAGCATTGCAAGACGTTCAACACCCATGCCAAAAGCAAAGCCTGTATATACATCAGGGTCAATACCGACTCCCTTTAGAACGTTTACATCAACCATACCGCAGCCTAAAACTTCTAACCAGCCGGTTCCGCTGCAAGTGCGGCAGCCTTTACCTTGACACATAATACATTGAACATCTACTTCCGCAGACGGTTCTGTAAACGGGAAGAAACTGCTTCTAAACCTTGTAGGACGGGAAGAACCAAAATATAATCTGATAAATTCGTTTAAAACTCCCTTTAAATCACCGAATGTGATTCCTTTATCAACATACAAACCTTCAATTTGGTGGAAAAAGTTATTTTTTCTTGCGTTAATATTTTCATTTCTGTATACTCTTCCCGGTGCAATAACTTTGATTGGCGGTTTTTGATTTTCCATTACGTGAATTTGTGCGCCTGATGTTTGGCTTCTTAAAACTACTTCCGGCATGTTTTTTACGTAGAATGTATCCTGAACATCACGTGCAGGGTGGTCTTTTGGTACGTTAAGCATATCGAAATTATAGTATTCAGTTTCAACTTCAGGGGATAATTCCGGAGAAACAACAGAAAACCCTAAGTTCTGAAATATTGAAACAATTTCATTTGTAGTAGATGTTAGCGGATGAACTTTTCCCAACGGTACATATTTCCCGCTTAAAGTAATATCAATTCTGTCTTTTTGAAGTTTTTCATTTAACTCTTTTTGATAAAAGTCATCGTGTTTTTGTGTCAGCAAAGTTTCTAAGTCTTGCGTAATTTGATTTGCTAATGCTCCGACCACTCTTTTATCTTCATCGGATAAGTCTTTTAATCCTTTTTTTATAGAATTAAATTCGCCTTTTCTGCTCAAATATTTTAATCTTATTTCGTCAATATCATTTATTGTTTTAGCTTGTTCAATATCAGCTTTTGCAGAATTATATATATTTTCAAGTTGTTGTTTCATTTTAGATTCTCCCTTAAAACAATGATACTTCGCTCAAATATAATTGTAAAGATTTTCTGTTTAGCTTGATTTTTTATTTTTGACGGACAAATTTCTTTACAAACTTAATCAATTTGCCATAGATAAACTCTATCTGATACTATATATTTGGGAGAGAGTCCTGTATTAATTTTAGGGATAAATTATGAAAAAATTATATGAAAAAATAATAGGTATAACTGCAATGCTGTTTTGTACAATACTTCCTTCAAATGCAGCATTTACGTTTCCTAATATAAACATAGGTATGCAGCAAGCTAATACTCCGCAAGATTTTTCAAACGGACTGCAAATTCTTATTTGGTTGACTATATTAACGCTTGCGCCGAGTATATTAATTATGGCAACAAGCTTTATAAGAATTGTTGTAGTACTTTCATTGACAAGACAGGCAATGGGTGCCGGAAATTTGCCTCCGAACCAAGTTATAACAAGTTTGGCTTTGATTTTGACTTTCTTTATTATGGCGCCAACATTTAATCAAATTAACGAACAAGCACTTCAGCCTTACATGCAGAATCAAATAACTCAGCAGGCTGCTCTTGACAGAGGTATTGTTCCGATTAGAAATTTTATGTTTAAACAGACAAAGGAAAAAGAACTTGCGTTATTTGTCAGAATGGCAAAAATTGAAAAACCTAAAACTAAAGAAGATGTTCCTACATATGTTCTTTTGCCGTCATTCATATTAAGTGAATTAAAAACAGCTTTTACAATCGGATTTGTAGTATACTTGCCTTTTTTGGTAATAGATATAGTAGTTTCGTCAGTGCTTGTTTCAATGGGTATGATGTTTTTGCCGCCTACTATGATTGCACTTCCGTTTAAACTTATTATGTTTGTTATGGTCGATGGCTGGTACTTAGTTGTAAAATCTCTGGTAGAGAGTTTTGTAACTTGATATATTTTAATGAAAAACAAAAACTCCCCGTACTTATTCTTTGTACAACTGAAAGTGTTGGGGGATAATTCACAAAAGGAAAAACAATGAACCAAGATATAGTAATAACGCTTTTGCAAAAAATGTTTATATTAACACTGGAAATGTCTGTACCGATTTTGCTTGTCGGTGTAGTTTTGGGTTTGATGGTCAGTATTTTTCAAACTGTTACACAGATTCAAGAATCAACATTAACATTTGTGCCTAAAATTGTAGGCTGCGTGGTTTTGTTGATATTCTTAATGCCTTGGATGTTCAGTGTATTTATAACTACAGTTAATGAATTTATGGATTTAATCCCGCAATTAATAGGCGGAGCATAGTCAGATGTTTAATTTAGACGTATTATTTTCGGTCAGTAATATAATTCTTTTTATGGCAATTATAACAAGGTTGTCCGGATTATTTGCGTCTGCTCCCTTGTTTTCTACTTATCCAATTCCTCAGCTTGGAAAAATTTGGCTTGCGGCTTTGATTGCATTTATTTTGTTTCCTATTGTTCAATATAATACTGCATTTACGGTTCCAAACTCCATTCCGGCGCTTACGGTAATTCTGTTTAAAGAATTTTTAATCGGTTATGTTATCGGTTATTGCGCTAATTTAATGTTTGTAGGAATAGAATTAGGTGTAAATATGTTTGCAATACAAATGGGGCTTTCTGCTGATCAGGCTTTAAATCCGACTTCTGGCGGAAGCTCTCCTGTTATAACTCAGGCTTATACATATTTGGCAACCATGTTATTTCTTGCTCTTGGTGCGCACCAGTGGTTGTTTTCTGCAATCTATAACAGTTTTAAATCGATGCCTATCGGGTATACGTTTGCTTTTAGTCCGGAATTTGTGAATGAAATAATAAGAGCTACCAGCAGTATCTTTTCTGTAGGATTAGAAATAGCTCTTCCGATATTCGGAGTTTTATTTATAACTGATGTTCTTTTGGGATTTACCTCCAAAATGATGCCTCAAATGAACATATTTATGGTATCCATGCCGCTGAAAATTTATTTGGGTCTTTTGCTTTCTTTGCTATTTATGAGGCCTATGGCAGAATATATCGGGGTTTTGATTGAAAGATTCCTGACACATATTGCTGCGATTTTTTAACAAGAATATAAGTGCATGATATAATGTAATCATGGCAAACGACGGAGCAGAAAGAACAGAACCCGCCACCGAGCGAAGACGTCGAAAAGAGCGGGAAAAGGGAAATGTTTCAAAAAGCAGAGATATGGATGCGGCACTTGTTATGGTTGTTGCTATAGCTCTTTTGGCGCTTTTTGCAAAAAACATGGGAAATTTAATTATGACTATGCTTAGGGAAACATTTTCTAATTTAAACCCCGGAAATATTTCTGCAGATAATGTAATGGCTGTGCTTTTGCCTTATTTCAGATATTTAGGTTTCATAGTTCTTCCGTTTTTTGTACTTCTTGCTGTGTTTGCAATAATAATTATCAGAATGGATGTGGGACAAGTTTTTGCGCTGCAGAAAGCAAAGTTTAATTTAGAAAATTTGTCTCCCCGAAAGATGTTTCAAAATGCAAAACGTCTTATAAATCCTTTTGAACCGAGGTCTCTTGTTGAACTTGCTAAGTCTATATTAAAAATTGTTATAGTAGGAGCTTGCGGTTTTTCCGCAATAAATAGCAGAAGAGCGGATTTAATGGGATTGGTCGGATTAGAAATACCGATTGCATTAAAAATCATAATTTCAATTTTAACAAACATGATTATAAACATGTGTCTTGCAATGCTCATTTTGGGATATATAGATAAAAAGTATCAGAATTACGAATACGAAAAATCTATAAAAATGACCAAACAAGAGATTAAAGATGAACAAAAAGATATTGAAGGGGATCCGAAAATAAAGGCAAGGATTAAATCTATACAAATGCAAATGGCTCGTCAGAGAATGATGTCTTCTGTTCCGTCTGCGGATGTTGTTGTAACGAACCCTACTCACTATGCGGTTGCAATTAAGTATGATAAAGAAAAGGCTCCTGCACCTATTGTTGTCGCAAAAGGAGTGGATTATCTGGCATTTGAAATCAGAGAGATTGCAAAAGAACATAATGTGCCTATTGTAGAAAACAGACCTGTTGCAAGAGCTTTATATAATACAGTTCCTGTAGACGGGGTTATTCCGTCCGATTTATATGTAGCGGTAGCAGAAATTCTTGCGTTTGTTTATAAATCTAAAAACGGTGAAGAAAGTATTACGTAAACATTTTTATGTTAGAATCAAAGAATAAAGGATATTTATAGGAGAAGGGAATAATGAAATTATCAGCAACTACAGCTCAAAACTCGTTTAAGTACGGTTGGCTGCTTTCAAGAATATGGCCTTATATAAAACCATATTTATTTAGAGTGTTTTTAGGATTCTTAATTGCGATTCCTTTAGGCTTGTTAGACGGTGTTACTGCGTTTGCATTAAAACCTTATATGGATTATGTAATCGGCGGAAAATCTTTTGAATTTTCAATTTTTAATCATGCTTTTGTTATTACAAGTTTACAAATGTCTTTTCTTCTGCCTGTAGGTGTTGTTTTGTTTGCAGCGTTTCAAGGTGTTTTAAGATATCTTAACGGCTATCTCTCAACTTGGACATCCCAAAGAATTACAAATGATGTTAAGTTTGATTTGTTTGACCGATTAATTAATATGCACCCGCAGTTCTTTGATGAAAACTCTTCCGGTATAATAATTTCAAGATATATGGGAGACCCTCAAACTGCATCTGCCGGAATCGTTGACCAAATTAAAACAATTACTACCAGTGTATTCGGCGCATTGGGTTTAATTGCTGTTATGCTGTACAGTTCTTGGAAACTGGCTATAATCGGAGTATTGGTTCTTTGTGTTGCATTTGTTCCGGTAGCTCTTATAAGAAAGAGAATTAAATCCGCTTCTAATAAGAACATGGTAATCGGCGGAAACATAACAACTAACATTAACGAAACTTATTCAGGCAACAAAGTTATGGCTGCTTATGAGCTTCAAGACAGACAAAGTAAGTATTTCAAACAGCAAACTTGGGATTCTTTTAACGTTAACATGTCTTTATATAAAAGAGCAGGCTGGATGTCACCAATTATGTATTTAATTGCATCATTCGGTATTGCAACCGTTTTAGGATTCGGTACATATTTAATAAATTCAGGTCAGATGACTGCCGGTAGTTTTGCATCTTTTGTAACTTCATTATTACTTTTGTATAAACCGGTAAAAACTTTGGGAAATACTCTTACAGGAATTCAGACACTGTTTGTTGCGATGGGACGTGTGTTTGAGCTGTTTGATTTGGAATCGGAAATTAAAGATTCTCCAAATGCAAGAGAACTTACCGGCTTAAATAGTTCTATAAAATTCGAAAATGTTAATTTTGAATATATTCCGGGACATCCTGTTCTCAAAAATTTAAATCTTGCAGTATCCAAGAATGAATCTTTGGCGATTGTAGGTAATTCCGGAGGCGGAAAATCAACGTTGGTTAATTTGCTTCCGAGATTTTATGATATAAAATCGGGCTCAATAAAAATTGATGATGTTGATATAAGAGAGTATACCATACATTCACTTCGTCACAATATTTCAATGGTATTCCAAGATAATTTCTTATATTCAGGTACTATTCGTGAAAATATTATGATGGGGAATCCGGATGCAACGGAAGAAGAACTTCGTCAAGCAATTACATCCGCTCACTTAGAAGAAATGATTCAAGAGTTACCGGAAGGTTTGGACACAATGCTTAGTGAAAGAGGATTAACTCTATCCGGCGGACAAAGACAAAGAGTGGCGATTGCAAGGGCAATGCTTAGAAATGCTCCGATTGTAATTTTAGATGAAGCAACTTCAGCTCTTGATAATGAATCTGAAGCTATTGTTCAAAAAGCAATGGATAATTTAATGGTAAACAGAACAGTATTTATTATTGCTCACAGACTTTCTACCATAAAAAATGCCGACAGAATTGCTGTAATCAACGAGGGAGAACTTGTAGAATTAGGAACTCACGAAGAGTTGATGAGAATAGAAGACGGGCATTATAAAACTTTATACGAAATGCAATTTAAAAAACAGGAAGTTGCAGTTTAAAACTTTAATTTCAATACAAAACCCGTCTTATCATAGCAAGACGGGTTTTGTATATATTTATCAAAATTAATATAATGACAAAAATTTTCTTTTCACGTTTTTAACTATTTATGAAAGTATTTTTAAACAATGTTTCTTACCAAAATAATTATAATAAACCGTTGAAAAATAATATTAATTTTAACGGTAACAATTTTTTGGACTTATCAGAATCTGAAATAAGAAAGAGAGCAAAAGAATCCATAACTCCTTGGAATTTTATAGGACAAGGTACGGTTGCAAAAGTGTTTAAGATTAAGGATACGGATTACTGTGTCAGAGTTCCGCATTACTCAATGGACAGATTTTCATACAGGTGTACTAAGGATATATCTGCTGAAGATAAAATAAATCATATAGTTGCAAAGCTCGGTTTCGGGGCGACAATAATGAAATTTTTTAAAGGAATAACTCCTCAAAAATATAAAGATAATGAATTTAGCAGAGACAAATTACAAAAGCAAATATCAGAAATGCCTATAAGTAGTTATACAAATTTATTGCATCAAATTGCGGAGGCTGCAGATAATGAAATGCTGTTTGATTTTTCCGGCGGCAATTTAATTGTTGATACTGAAAATAAAAAATTAACAGCGATAGATTTTTATAAGATGCCAGCCGACAATCCAAGACCGATAAGACCGTTAACAGAAATGTATCAGGTTCTTACATGTTACGGAGCAAAACCTGATATTGGCAAAAAAATTTATGAAAATATTGTTACAGCAGCATTAGAAGAGTTTAAGCCCAAAATAATTCCTTGTATGGATTTAGAACTTTTTGATTTTATATATTTATTATCAAGACGTAACACAGACCACAAATTAAGCGGCAAAGAAACTATTTCTCAACATATTGATAAATACTATAATATAAGGGATTCTGTTTCTTATTGTTTGGATTCATTAAAACAAATCAAAAAAAATGAAATCAGAACTCAAAATGAGTTTCCGGAATTGGAAATAAACATTGCCAAACTAAAACGTTTAATGAATAAAATAAAATGATTTTCAAAAGATTTAAACAATAGTAAATTTATTATTTTTTGAAAAATGTTCATTTCTGAGTTCATTCAATCGGTTACGTGCAAAAACTGCATCTTCCGAAAACTTTTTCAGTTCCAAGAATTTTTTATAATATCTGATAGCATCTTTGTATTTTGCCAGTTTATCAAAACTCATAGCAATACCCAGGTACGCTTTATAATAATCCGGATTTCTTTTTATTAATTGGAAAAATGTTTTTGCCGCTTCCATATAATTTTCCATACCCATAAGCATAGCGGCTTTATTATAGTATGCTTTTAAAAACTCAGGGTTTGTTTCAATAATTTTGTTATATATCATCAATGACAAATCTGTTTCTTCAACAAGTTCATGTGCAATAGCTAACTGTATTTGAGCTTCCAGGTTTTCTTTATTTATAAGAATTGATTTGATTAAATATTTTATTGCTTCACAGGGTTGACCGTCCGAAAGATAGCAAACTCCAAGCTCATAATAGTATTCATCATTATTTTCATCTATTTTTATAAGTTTTAGAAGTGTATTTATTGCTTTTTTGTATTCTTTTAAATATTTATATGCAGCAGCGAGTCCCGAATATGCTTTTACTTCATTTCGGTCAAGCATTATAGCTTCCAGATAAGTTTGAATAGCATCTTGGTACATTTTAGAAAATCTGAGAGCGTCAGCTTTAACGCATAGATTGTATGAAGCGGAACGGTTAGGATGTGTTACGTGTTCACTAACTTTCGCCAAGTTTTTATTATCCCTAATCTTTATCTGCATATTTCTCTCCCTATTTTATGGTACACAATAAGGGGAGATTCGATAACGACCATTGGATGTAATTAATATTAATCTTATGGTTAATTTATGAGTTTGCATGAAAAATTTTTGACTTTAGATTATAATTTTGGTATGAAAAGAGTTTTATTAGTTATATTGTTTATGAATTTATCACTGGTTTTTGCTGCTCAGGGAGAGTTATCAAAGCAGGCGACTGCTTTTTATAGTGATAATAATCATCATAAAACAATGGATTTAATTTTGCAGATAAATGAACGAGACAGAACGGCGCAGGATTGGCTTTTATTAGGTAATGTGCTTGCTGATAACGGTGAAGATGATAATGCGGCATATAATTACCAAAAGGCCGTTTTAACTGATAAAAAATGCTATAGGGCATATTACAATCTCGGAAATTATTATATGAAAAAGGGGTTAACCGAAGAGGCTATTAATAATTATAAAAAGGCTATAAATATAAAAGCCGACAATCCGTATATATTCTATAATTTAGGTTGTGCATACTTAAAAAAAGAAGATTTAAGAAATGCCAGAGCGAATTTTAATAAAGCTCTAATGTATAAATCAGATATTCCGGAATGTCATTATAACCTAGCTTATATATACCAAAAGCAAGGAAAACAAAAACTTGCTGAAACATATATGGATAATTATAAAAAGTTAACGGAAGATAAAGTATATTAATTTTGTGATATAATAAGTTCGAGGGGTGTTGTATGATAAAGTTAATTATTTATTTTGTTTGTGCAATCCTGTTATTTAGGGTTATTAAGTTTGTTCTTGCGTATTTTATTATTGGTTATAAGAAGAATAAAGCTTATAAATTATTTCTGAATACAAACAGATTTGTTACAAATGAATGTCATTTGATATATCAAGCTTTGCCAACCATTAGTAATACATTTGTTGAACAAAAAAACGAATTACAAAATTTATCGAACACAATTTCTGAAATATCAAAATTAGATGATTCTTATGAAAATATTGACAGAAAAATTGCACTGTATGGGATTATGACCAAACAATTTGATAATATATTGATAAACATTTGTGATAAAGATCAATATGTCAATGATAAAAACTTATTGGAAATCATTAACCAATACAATAAACTTCAATCTGATATTAATTATAAAAAACAGCTTTATAATAAAGCAGCTGACAGTTTAAGACATTCTGCAGAAGTTTTTCCGACATCATTTTTCGCGAGACTCAGAAAAATTATTCCGGTAGATTCTTATAATCTTTAAAATATCTGACGATAAGAAAATCTGTCAATTTTTGGATTTTTCCGCACGTTCTGATTGTAAACTTTAATTAAAATACTATATACAAATTATACTTAAATGTGTACAATGTAAGTATCATGATTAAACTAGAGGAGTTGTATTCTGAAGTTCCGCCGACAAAATTGCGGAATATTAATGAAAGATTTCGCCCTGCTCACACATCGCCGTTTTGGCTTTGGGTTGCAGACAGGTTTTTCTACGGAATGTTAGAAAATAGGTTTCATGCTTTTCGTTATAAAGGGTATGAAAAATTTTATAAAAAAGATCCGAATATTCCGATTATACTTTTTGCACCGCACTCTAATTGGTGGGACGGTATTGTAGGATATAATATTTGTAACCGAATTTTTAAAAAGGAAATAAGGTTAATGGTAGAAGAACTTAACAGATTTCCTCTCTTAAGACGCGGCGGGGCTTTTAATGTTAATAAAAAATCACCGCAAGCTTCAATGCAGGCGCTAAAATATTCAGTTGATGAACTTGGAGATACTAATAATATTGTGTACATTTTCCCGCAGGGAATTATTAAACCCCCGAATTATCGTCCTATTGAATTGCAAACTGGAATGACTTATATTGCTGAAAAAGCTGCAAAAAAATACGGAAAAGTTGCTCTTATGCCGGTTGCGGTAAACTATTTGTTTTTACGTGATAATCGTCCCGAAGTTTTTGTTGAATTCGGAGATATAATAGAACTTACCAGTGATAAACCGGATAGGAAAGAATATACTCATTTTCTGGGTAAAACATTGCAGGATTTGTGTGATAAACAGTTCGATGATATTAGTCACGCTCGATTTGAAGGGTATCTGACTTTGTTCCAAAAGAAATTAAAATGGTATAGACGAATTGAGCAGCGTTTAAAGAAAATTGATATGAACAAAGGTTCCGGAGTATAGGTTATTTGGAACAGTCGTATTTTTCGGCATATTTCAAGAGAGCGTTGTATATTTCCGGCATGATTTTACCTTCTCTGACTTCTTTGTACAAAATTAACAACGAATCCAATCTGGAAAGTCTTTTTCTGTATACCCTTGCTTCCCGTAATGCACTGTATTTATCTGCAATTGAAATAATTTGCAGTCCTAAATCATATCCTGTTTTATCTTTCGGAAGAACAGGATAGCCGGAATGTTTTAAATTTTGGTGATGATATTTAATTAATTCAAGCGTGTCCGGCGATAAATGCTGGGTTTTTAATAGCTCATATCCAAGAGTGGAATGTATGTTCATAATTTTACGTTCTTTTATATTCAATCTTGCCGGCTTGTTCAATATTTTTGACGGAATCAAAACTTTTCCCAAATCATGGAGCATCGAAGCTTCCTTCAATATTTCCATATCAATTTGTTGTTTTATATTATCAGATAAAAATGCATAAACACCCATCGCAATATTACATGTATCATTCATGTGCCCGCCGGTCAGCTCTCTGAGGGTTTTTGTATCTATACTGGGTTTTATTCTGTAACGTCTTAATAACTTAGAAATAAAAGGATTTGAATCTATCATTTTTTGAACTAATGATTTATGAATTTTTTCATCTGCGCCGTTTTTGAGTATTGTTTTGGCACCGATTTTGTATACAAAGAAACTGCTATTGTTAATTTGCACAGCACCTTCTAAGCTCAAATCTCTTTCTTTTTGGGGAGTTTTTAAGAACATAATATATCACACAGGGATTAAGTAACTTAACATAAGTTTACAATAATTTGTTAAGATTTGTCAACAATTGATTTTTATAGTGTTTTCAAATAGTTTTCCACACACAGAGGAACAAATTCGGAAACATCTCCGTTGTTTTTTAATATTTCACGAACTGCAGAAGAAGAGATAAAGCTATTTTGAGAATTAGGAGTAAAATATACTGTTTGAATTTTAGGGTTCAATATTTTATTTACTCCTTCCATTTCAAATTCGTATTCAAAATCTTTTGAGTTTCTCAGACCTCTAATTATAAACTCTGCATTGTGTTTTTTTGCATAATTAACCGTTAAACCTTCAAAAGAATCTACTTCTGCATTTTTTATATTTTTAACACATTCTTTAATAAGGTTTATACGGGAGTCGACAGGCAAAAACCCCTGTTTTTCTATATTATAAGCAACTGCGATAATAACCTTATCAAAAATTTTACATCCTTTTTCAAGAATATCAATATGACCGTATGTTATAGGATCAAAACTACCGGGAAAAATTGCAATTGTCATATTTATTTACCTTTCTTTTTCCCATAATATCATGAAATTATTTGTTATTTTAGCGGATCATATCCGCCTTCATTAAATGGGTGGCACTTAACTATTCTCTTCGCTCCAAGCCAAATCCCTTTGAATGCTCCGTATTTTACAATAGCCTGACGGGTGTATTCAGAACATGTAGGATAAAATCTGCATCTTGCAGGAGTCAGTGCAGAAATTTTTTGATAACACCATATTAAACCTAATAAAAACCTCTTTAACATAATATACTAGCTATTTAACACTGTTTGCGCCTGAGACAATTTCTACAAGTTCTTGAGTGATAGCGCCTTGACGAGCTTTGTTGTAGTCAACAGTCAATGTATTTATCATTTCTTCTGCGTTATTTGAAGCGGCTGACATTGCTGTCATTCTGGAAGCAAGCTCACTTGCGTTTGCTTCTAATAATGCTTGATAAATAGAATTGGTTATATACATCGGTACGAGCTGCTGTAAAATTGCGTGTTCAGAAGGTTCAAACTCCATCAAAGGATCAATTTCTTTCTCGGGAGCTTTTTCAACTTTGACCGGCAAAACTTCCCACGCAACTACATTGTATGACATCATGTTATTAAAGTGAGTTGTAAAGATATCAATACTGTCTATTTCGCCGTTTACAAAATCGTCGGCGATATCTTCCGCTATGAGCTCTGCGCCGGTTGCGGTCGGGTTATTAGCGATAGCTAAATATCCTTTTTTTAATTCGTAGTTTCCGGGTTTATGTTTAAAAGCCGATACAGCCTTCTGTCCGACAGGATAAATTATTGTTTTAATGCCGTTAGAAGTATTTTCTTCAACACGTTTTAATGCGGCTTTGATTACGTTTGCATTATATGCTCCGGCAAGTCCCTTATTAGAAGTCATAACAAGTAATCCTTCAGACTTAACCTCTCTTGGAGTTATGAGAGAAGGATAATTATCCAAACCGCATTCTACTTTTAGTCCGGTAGTAGTATATTCGCTTACTGTTCCCAACATTTTTCTAAAAAGGTGTAAAAGCTCATCAGAAAATGGTCTTGATGCTTTTACAGTATATTCTGCTTTTTTAACTTTAGCAGCGGCAACCATTTTCATTGCTTTTGTTATCTTTTTAGTGTTTTGTACACTGTTGATTCTGCTTTTTATATCTTTTAAGTTAGGCATTTTGAGAAGTGAATAAGTGAATAAGTTAATAAGTAAATAAGTGGTTTTAAAATAACTTATTTTCCTATTTGCTTACTTCTTATTTACTTTTCCTCCTTTCGTATTTGCTTTTCAGTCTTTGTTGGGTTCCACCCAACCTACATACTTTTTTTATTTAATTTTCAATTTTCGTTGGGTTGCACCCAACCTACATACTACACACTTTCTATATTTGTATATGAGCGAGGAGAATAAAACTCACATATTCACTTAATCACCTGCTCACTTGTTAACTTTTAAAGTGTTTTTCCGTACTCTTCAAGTTTAGCTTTCAGTGTTGCAATATCTTCGTCAGATAATTTACCGCCTTCGTTTAAGGCCTTGTTCATTTCCGGAAGATTTGCTTCAAAGTATTCAAACCAACCATTTTTGTATGAAGTAATGTTCTTATTATCAACTTCGTCTAAGAAGCCTTCGTTTGCCGCAAATAAAATTGTTACCTGTTGAGCAACTGTTAAAGGTTTGTATTGAGGCTGTTTAAGAACTTCTGTAAGTTTTTGTCCTCTAAGCAATTGTTTCTTTGTTGCAGCATCTAAATCTGATGCAAATTGTGCAAATGCTTCGAGTTCTCTAAACTGTGCTAAGTCTAAACGTAATTTTCCGGCAACTTGTTTAATACCTTTGGTTTGAGCTGCTCCGCCGACACGTGATACTGAAATACCTGCGTTAATAGCCGGTCTGACACCTGAGTTAAACAAAGATGTTTCTAAGAATATCTGTCCGTCTGTAATTGAAATTACGTTTGTAGGAATATACGCAGAAACGTCTCCTGCTTGAGTTTCAATAATAGGAAGAGCTGTAATACTTCCACCGCCTAATTCGTCACTTAATTTTACTGCTCTTTCAAGAAGTCTTGAGTGCAAATAGAATACATCACCAGGGTATGCTTCACGTCCCGGCGGTCTTTTAAGCAGCAAACTCATCGCACGATATGCTTGAGCGTGTTTTGTTAAATCATCATATACAATAAGAACGTGTTTCCCTTGTTCCATAAATTCTTCTGCAATAGCAACACCGGCAAACGGAGCAATGTATTGAAGCGGAGCCGGTTCATTAGCTGTTGCGGCAACAATTATTGAATAATCCATTGCACCATGTTTTTCCAGTGTTTTGGCAATCTGTGCTACAGTAGAAGCTTTTTGACCAATTGCTACATAGATACAAATTACGTCCCCGCCTTTTTGGTTAATTATTGTATCAATTGCAATTGCGGTTTTACCTGTTTGTCTGTCACCGATAATAAGTTCTCTTTGTCCTCTTCCTATCGGAGTTAAAGCATCAATTGCGGTTAATCCTGTTTGAAGCGGCTGATGAACAGATTTTCTTGCAACAATACCCGGTGCAACTTTTTCTATCGGACGAGTTTTATCTGTTATAATTTCACCTTTACCGTCAATAGGTCTTCCGGTAGGGTTCACAATTCTTCCGATTAATGCATCGCCAACAGGTACAGATGCGATTCTTCCGGTTGTTTTTACTCCCATACCTTCTTTGATATGTGTATATTCACCCAAAATTACGACACCAACGTTGCTTTCTTCCAAGTTTAACGTAATACCTAAAGTGCCTTTACCGTCATCAAATTCTACAAGCTCGTTTGACATAACGTTTCTTAGTCCGTAGATTCTGGCGATACCGTCACCAACTTCAAGAACGCTTCCGATATTGGTAACTTCAGCTTTTGCATCGTAATTTCTGATATTCTCTTTTAATATCGAACTTATTTCATCAGGATTTATTACTGCCATGTGCGTTTACCTTCTAGTCCTTTCTTATATATTTTAATTTCTAATTATACTCTTGCATAAATCATCAAGTTTGTGTTTAACGCTGTTATCTACCACAACATCGTTTATATTAAAAATCAATCCGGCTATGATATCTGTATCTATTCCCCAGCTGATTTTCACATCTTTTTGAAGTTTTTCGGCAATTCTGTTTTTAATTTCATTTTTTTTGTCTTCAGAGATTTCTATTGCCGATGTAATATTTACTCTCACAATGTTTTTCAGTTCTTCCAATTGCGATTGAAATTCTTCTGCAATTTCATTTATAATTCCTATTCTTTTCTTTAAATTCAAAGCAAAAATAAAATTGTAAACAATAGGCATTATTTTATCTTGAAATAACTTACATAAAACTACTTGCTTTTCATCTGTGGAAATTGACGGGTTGTTGAGTACATCGGAAAGTTCAACAGAAGAAGATATTGTCTCTCCAACTTCTTTTAAGTCAGACAGAATTTCTTCTTTAGAGATTTCATTGTTCTCTTCCGATAGTTCTATTAATGCTTTTGCCCATCTTTTTGCCGCAAGTTCAGACATTTATAAATTAACCTCGTTTATTTGTTCAACACTCTCATCAATAAGTTTGTTGTGCAATTCCCTATTGTTATTGAGTTCTTCTATTATTTTAGATTTTGCAACTTCAACAGATGCCAAAGATGCTCTTTTAAAAATATCATTTTTAATAATTTCTGTTTTGTTTTCAACAAGTTTTTCAGAATTAAGACGCATATTTTCAAGAGTATTATTTGTATCTGAAAGAAGCTTATCTCCGACAAGCTTGGCATTATCAACAGATGAATTTATTATGCTGTCTACTTCTTCTGAAAGGTTAGAAATTTTATTTTCAGCTTCACTTAAAACATCTTCGGAATCAGATTTGGTTTTTTCAGAATTTTTTATTGTGTCAACTACGGAATTTTTGGCATTCTCAATAGTTCCTATGACATCAAGTTTAACAAAAATAAACGCTATAATTGACGCAAATAAAATAAAATTAAATAAATTTGTTCGTGCTATATAATCCAAAAATGCGCTCAACATTTAATTACCTTTTTACCTCTCTTTTCCGTAGAGTATTTCATTGACTTTATCGTTATCAAAACCTTGAATCTCACTTCTGTAGCCCAAAACTTTTTCAACGATATCATTCGCCAAATCTGTCATCCTGTTTTTTAAACCTTCTTTTGCCTCATTAGATACATTTTCCAACTCTGAATATGCATTTTCCAGTTCTGTATTGTTAACAGATTGAGCATTTTGTATAATTTCGGCTCTTTCGTTTTTATAACCTGATAAAACTTCATTATACTTTTCTCTGGCATTTTCTTTTGCAGCATTTAAACCTTCTTCTCTTTTTTTAATCAAAGACTCCGCTTTTTCGTTGTTATTATGAGCGGAACTAAGATTTTCTTCTATAAAATCCTTTCTTTGACTCATTATATTGAGAATAGGTTTATATAGTATTTTGTTCATCAAGAAAACAAATACTATAAATGATATTATTGTTGCAAAAAAAGTACCGTTGAATTCCATTTATTTATCCCATCATTCCTGATAATTTCATAGCAATAACTAGTGCGTAAATAGCACAAGCTTCTGCAAGAGCGGCACCAACCAAGAAGAAACCTACTGCTTTACCGGCAATTTCAGGTTGTCTTGAAATACCTTCCATCAAACCTTTTGTTGCAATACCAATACCAAGTCCGGCACCTATTGCACCAAAACCCATTGCAATACCTGCACCCAATTGTGCTAAATCAGAAATTGTTTTTACGTCTTCCATTTTTAAATCTCCTTTATTTTTCCGTTTGTTTTATTTTTATTTTAATGATTGTCTCCTACGGCAGTTGCTATATAAACCGTAGTCAACATTGTAAACACAAGCGCTTGCACACAAGCTACAAGTACTTCAAAGAACATTATCGGGAGAGGCAATCCCCAAGCGCACAATGCAAGAAGTGCGGAAATAAGAATTTCGCCTGCCAATATGTTGCCAAAAAGACGAAGTGCAAGTGTTAAAGGTCTTGTAAATAATTCCAGTATTTCAACAAGCATAGATATAATTCCTACAAATGAAATTTCATGAAGTAAGAATTTATGCTTTTTCTTTATTAAACCGGCAGTAACATAGTAAACTAAAACAATTATCGCAAGTCCTGCCGTCAAGTTTATATCATTTGTCGGGGAAGCCATTTCACCATGCTTTAATTCTATCATTTTTAGAGGTAGCTGCCCCATTAAATTTGCTGTTACAATGAATAAGAATAATGATGCAATAAGAGGAAAATGTTTTTCCCCCTCATGACCTATCATATTGTCAACCAAATCTTTAAAATACCCCAAAATCTTTTCAAAAATCAGTTGTAATTTTGTAGGGAAAATTGAAAGTTTTCTTGTTGCAATGAAAGAAACAATAATTAAAAATATCATTGCAGCCCACATTGTAGCAAGAGTATCCATATTAAAAGCAATAGGTTGACCGCCTATAACAGTATTTACAATCCAATGACCTTCGCTCACCAAAAACCTCTCTTCTTCAAGCCTATAATATCATAAATTTTGCAAAAAGTGAAGATAATAAAATTTAAAAATTTTCGCATCCCAACTTCGTTACAAATCTTAATATAAAAACAATATAGTTCAAACATGCTGACAGCATGGTTTTTCATGCAAAAAAAAGAATAAAGACATGTTATTATTGTAAAAAAACATTTTCTATTCCTCAAATCCCTTATAAAAAAAGGTTTAAAGACTTACTTTATAAAACTTAATAATCCGGTTGATATGGGTTGTAAATGCGTTCTTAATTAATATAATAGAATTATGGACGTGAGGGAGAGCAGATAAAACTCCATCGCTAATGATCACATATTATTAATTAAAAATTATTTTGGAGGAGATAGGTGTTTAAAAGTCGTGATTTGGGAAGGGCTATTGCTGTAAAAAGATGGACTCCTACAGCATTAGAATGTTATAAAAGAGGCTGTGTTTGTGAAGGTTGTTTCTACAGTGATTTTTTCAGTGCAACAGCACAGAAATGTCAAATGAAAGCTGCGGTTCTTGAGTTAGTAAGAACAATTGGTGCTCCAAGTGTAGAAATTCCGCAAATAATTGAATAAAAGATTTTGGAAGAGAGATAACGGCTAAACAGTTTGGATTAAATTGTTTAGCCTTTTTATTTGCTTTTGAGAATGCGGAAAAATTATAAATTTTTCTTGCATGCTCTTTTTATTAATTTATCCATTTGAAACTTTTTACGTAATTATCGCCGTTAATGTTACCCTTAATTTCCGCAACAAATTTTCTGAATGATTTTTCAGAAAGTTCTATTCCGGGAATTTTGTTTATTTTTTCGGTCAGTTTTGATTCTTTTGTTAAATCTATACCGGGGATAATATTAAACAATGTATTTAAAGATACATTCCCAAGCGGGCCGAACATTGTAGATATTTTCTTTGATAAAAGTCCTAAAACTTCCATATTTGCATTTTCATCAGCAAAATTATAGCTTCCTGATATGAATAAACTTAAATCTTTTCCTTTTGTTGAAATTTCAATGTCTTGTGCAATACCGTCTTTAATGTCTATATTTCCTATGATATCAGAGAAATTACCTGTTTTTAACGGAGTAATTATGTCAATAATTCCGTTTATGGATATACCGGTGACACCGCCTTTGATAAGATTTCCTGCTCTTAATAAATATTCTAAAGAACCGAGTTTTGGCATTCTGCCGTTTGAAACGTTAAAATTTGTATTTCCGTTTAGTGTTTCGAGACATTTATTAAAATTTGTACCGTCACAAGCGAGTTTCATGTTTCCGGTTAAATCTCCGTATATTTGATTATTTAAGTCAAATACTGCGTATGTAATGTCGTTTGCGTTTATTTTATTTGCTCTTAAGTTCAATTGAGTATTGTTATTTTTTAAATTATATTTAAAGCTGCCGTTCAAATTTCCGTCTGCGATTTTGAAGGCAAAGTGTGAAATATCAAGCAGCTGTTTTTCATTTAAAGATGCAGTTGCAAGAACATTTTCCGCTTTTAAATTTCTTAATTGAATACCGTTAGCAGACATCTTTATATTTTTTATTATTAAATCGGACAGGCTAAATTTCTCAAGAGTATTTAATCTTTGGTAATCATCAACTTGTGAACTTTTAAGTTTTTCTGTCAAATAATTTAAATCTATAACTTTTGCAAAAATTTCAGCATTTTCAACGTAGTAAGGTCTTGTAAGTTTGTTCTTCAGCGTCCCTTTGAACTTGATTCCATTTCCCAAAACTTCTCCGGCAGAATTTATGTCAATGGTTTTATCGCCAAAATTCATTGAAATATTTTTCATTGTTGTATCTAAAAACGGAATATTTGTTTCAAAAATGTGGAAATTACCCAATACTTGCGGATTAGAGAGCTTTCCGTTTATTTTTAAATCAGAAGAGAATTGTCCTTGCTTAATATTCGGTTTTTTGAAAATAATATTAAAAATTCTTGCATCTGTCGGATTAGAGGTTTTTATTCTAAGGTCGTGAAATACTGCATCGTTTTCGTATAAATCAATTCCGCCTTTTGCTTTTAACATATTTAGTCTTGTTGTGCGTTTCGATAAGGAAGCAATAATTTTATCATAAGAAAATGTTTTTATTTTCAAAAATTTCTGTTTTACAACATTAATATCAAGATTTAAGACAATAGCATTTTCAATATCTCCGACAAGAGCGCCCAAATAATAGAAAGATGAATCCGGAGCAAGTGTTGCTTCCGAATTAATATTGAGATTATCCTCTGTTCCCCTGAGTTTTGCCCAATATACAATATCACCTTTTATTTTAATCGGATAAATGTGGTTGTTGTTAATGTATTTATCAATAAATTCTTGTT
>CADBPN010000061.1 GCA_902796585.1 uncultured bacterium | reverse complement strand
GAATCGGTATGTAAATAACCATAACCTTAACGCAATCAACCTCCCTCGGGGGAGGATAGAATTTCAAAATTTGTCAAAATTTTAGAAATTCTTGGAGAGGGTAACCTCTATAATCTTTCCACCGAAACCCATCTGCAGCCCTAGGAGCGGAAACGACGTACTGCTGCCGTCTTCCCTGTCTAGGGAAGACAATAACCTCCAAAAACAAGCCTGTCTTCTGTAAATTCTTATATTAACTTCCCGAAAATAAACCAAAATTAATCATAGATATATTTTGTAAAGTTCTCTATAAATTCTTCTTCTGTATTATATTTGTTTGCAATTTCGTCTCTGGTTTCTTTAAATTCTTTTAACTCTCTTTTTTCTTCTTCGGACATTTGGGCTAAAATTTCTTTATTGTCCAAATCAGATACTTTTTTACTTGTTTTATATGATTCCAAACGGTTATTTCTAATAAAGCAACCTTCCAGACCGCCTTTTATTTCTGCTTCTGTCATTTCTCCCGCAATTAATGCTTCTGTTTCTGATACACTATATTGATATTTTCCGTTGTGTATAGTTCCGTCTTCTTTATAATAAATATTATTTTTGAATTCATCAAAAATTTTTTCCGCTCGCTTTGCGTCTCGGGAATTTTTATCAAGATAACCCATTTCCTGTATTACTCTTTTTCTGAATTTTGTCAGTTCTTTTACAGATTCTTTTTTACAAATATCTTTAATTCTGTTAAGAACGTCTTGATATTCTTCCATTTGGTTCCGTTCTTTTAAATATTTCAGCGCTAAACATACTTGATATCTTGGTTCGTCTGTATTCGCCAATTTAATTAATTTTTCAAGTTCAGAGTTGTCTATAATCTCATTAAGTCCTTCTGCTATACTATTTGCGCTCATTTGAGAATAGGTTTCCACTGCTGTATTTCCCAGTTCTTCATGTCTAAAAATGTTTATATTTTGTAAAAAATGTTGAATTTCGTGCCTTAATGAACCAAAAATATAAATTTTCGAATTGTTTTTTCTGTCAGAATTAACTTCTACTTTATTTCTTGTGTAATCGTATGCCATTTCTATTTCTTCGCCCAAATCCTTTATTTCTATCGGTGGGCGCAAACTTTGAGGTATTCTTAAATGACGGATTAAAAATTCATAAGATTCAAAGATAAATTCATCTCCTTCAAGCTTAAAAAGACGATTTATATCTTTTTGGTTAAATTTTGGTAAAAAACTCAGTGAAAACGTATATCCCCTGAAAAGGTACTTATCCATAGCAGTAACTTTTCTGGGAGCCGTAGAATATTTTTCTGCTGAATTCTGTATTGCTGTGACAAGTTTTGTCTTGTTTCCGAAAGTTGTATTTATATTATTAATGCCGTATATTTTCATAATAATTTTGTTTCTTATTTACCCTAAAAGTCATAAAAAATTTAATTGCCTATATGTAAAGAATTTGTTACAATTGAATTATGGAAGGCGTAAATCAAGAATATATAGACAATCTGAAACAAAAAGTAAGAGATAAAATTCAGAATGTGGATTTGTATAAGTTTAAAGGAAGTGTTTCCAAACTTCTCGGTTTAACAGTAGAAGTTAAATTGCCGGGACTTAAAATTGGTGATTTATGCTACATAGAAGCCGCAAACGGAGAAAAAAAACCGGCAGAGGTTGTTGCTTTTAAAGGTGATGTAGCACAATTATTACTTTTATATGACGGCTCAGGAATAGGGCAAGGCAGTCTTGTAACGACAACCGGCGGACCTATTACAATCCCGGTCGGAGATTTTTTACTCGGACGTTTAATAAATCCAATGGGAGAACCGATTGACGGGTCTCCTCTCAATCTCGAAGGTGCAATATGGCGTCCGGTTGAAGGACCGCCTCCGGGGCCATTTGAGAGACCTATTATTACTGAAATGTTTTCAACCGGAGTCAGAGCAATAGATGCGTGTATGACGTTTGGCTGCGGACAGCGTATGGGATTATTTGCCGGATCAGGTGTCGGTAAAAGTACGCTTCTCGGTATGATTGCAAGAAATTCTGATGCGGATGTTAACGTTGTTGCGCTGATAGGAGAACGTGGAAGAGAAGTTAAAGAGTTTGTAGAAGATGCTCTTGGTCCTGAAGGTATGAAGAAGTCTGTACTCGTTTGCTCTACAGGTGACCAACCGCCTTTGATTCGTCAAAAGTGTTTATTAACTGCAACATCTGTTTGTGAATACTTTAGAGATCAGGGTAAAAAAGTTTTCTTGATGACCGACACAATTACACGTTGCGCGATGGCAGGTCGTGAAGTCGGACTTTCAATCGGAGAACCGCCCACGATGAAAGGTTACCCTCCTTCAATTTTCTCTTGGCTTCAAAAAGCACTGGAAAGAGCCGGAAACAGCCCAAAAGGTTCAATCACCGCTTTTTATACGGTTTTGATGGAAGGCGATGACATTAACGATCCTATTGTTGATACTGTGCGTGGTATTACGGACGGGCACATATTCTTATCAAGAAAAGTTGCCGAATCAAATCATTATCCGGCAATAGATGTATTGGGAAGTATTTCACGTCTTATGTCCGCAATAGCATCTCCCGAACATAAACAAGCCGCTGCAAAAATGAGAGCGTTAATGTCAATGTACAGGGAAAATAAAGATTTAATTGACGTTGGGATGTATCAGCAAGGTTCAAATCCGAAACTTGATATTGCCATTCAAATGATGCCTCAAATTAATGCATTTTTACAGCAAAAAACAACTGATAGTGTAAGTATGCAAAATACAATTGATACACTTGTAAATATGATGTCCGGTGTAGAAATTTAAAGTTTATTTTCTCGCAAATTCAATATTTTTAACGCGTGTTTGAATATCTTCCAAAAGCTTTCTGTTAATGGAAAGCAAATCACCAATAATTGCAACAATTACAAGAATGACTGCTGAAATTAAAAATACTGCTGCAAATATTAATGATTGGATATGACCGTTTCCATCTCCTTGAAAATAAAAATACAAAAATCTGCATACAAGTGTAAAACCTAATAAACCAACCAATCCGGATAAGGTTATAAAAAATCTGAACGGTCTGTAAACAATAAACATTCTTATTGTTGTTTTCATTGATTGATAAATGTAATCAAATATATTTTTAACAAGTTTCGATTTCCTTAATTGCGGATTAACTTTTATAGGAACAGACACTACTCTCAACTCTTTTGCTCCGGCTTGAATTAGAGTTTCCATTGTATAAGTATAATTATCAAATACATTCAGTCTCATTGCCGCTTGTCTTGAAAAGGCTCTGAATCCGCTGGGTGCATCTAAAACATTTGTTGATGAAAGATGTCTAAGGACTGCTGAACCCACTTTTTGAAGGATTTTTTTTACCGGAGAAAATTCTTTTATTTTAAAAATATCTCTTGCGCCAACTACAATATCAGCGTTTCCTTCACAAATGGGTGCGACTAATTTAGCTATATCTGAAGCACAATATTGATTATCTGCGTCAGTGTTAACAATAATATCTGCTCCCATTTTTAATCCTTGATTTAAACCGGTGCGAAATGCATTTGCAAGTCCTTTGTTAGGTTTAATGTCGATTACACTTGCTCCCCACTCTAATGCAATTTCTCTCGTTCTGTCAGTTGAACCGTCATTTATTACCAATACTTGTATTTCATCAATACCGTTTATGGATTTTGGTAAATCATTCAATGTTGTTAATAAAGTTTCTTCTTCGTTAAAAGACGGTATTTGTATAATCAGTTTTGTCATGTAAAATATTATATATAAATATAAGAAGGTGAGCAAGTTGCATTTAATTATATTATTGGGATTGGTTTTAAGATTGAGTTTTATAATTAAACCGGAAGGTTTATGGAATGATGAATACGTAAGCTGGATGATTTCATCAACACCTTTTGGCGAAGGGTTTCTTCAAAAAATATTTGCTCAATGCCACATGCCACTATATTATTTATATCTAAAACCTTTTGTTCATTTATCAGACACTGTTTTAAGGTTAACATCTGTTGCTCCAGGAATAATAAGTATTTGGATAATGTATCTTGCAGGGAAGGAATACTCTAAAAAAGTCGGTTTATATGCAGGTTTGATAACTTCTGTATTATCCTTTCTGATTTATTATTCTCAAGAAGTCAGATTTTATTCTCTTTTATTTTTGTTTACTTCGTTATCGCTGTTGTTTACGATTAAATTATTAAAAAATCTTTCCAAAACAAATTTAATTTGTTGGGTAGCATCTCTTATATTAATATTATTAACCCATGTTTTGGGAATAATTTATGTTTCTCTGAATGTATTTTATGTAATTTATAAGAAAAAAATATTTAATAAAAAAGTTATTATTGCAATACTCATCGCAGGATTCACAATTTTGCCTTTCGGAATTAACATTCTGAGAATGATTCCTTCTTCTCAATGGTGGGGAAATTTTACTTATACAAATATATTATTTCTATTCTCTGATTTCTTTTCACCTATACTTACAAATAATATAAATGCTCCAAGTGTTTTCTTTTACGATAAGTCACTAACACTGTGGTTATTATTGCCAACGTTGATAGGAGTTGTAGGATTTATTGCAGGTATAAGAAAAAACAAAGGCTTTTTTGTAATTTTATTTTCTACAATTGTTATTATGAGTGTACTTGCGCTTAGTCATATAATTGTATTCATTACAAAATATTCTATTGAAATTTTACCAATATTAATACTTTTAACTTCAATAGGATTTGTAAGGCTAAGAAAAATCGGAACTCTTTTGTTATCAGTTTTTGTTATGTTTCATTTGATTGCATTTTTTACACCTTTATATGTGACAAAAATTCCAAGAAATGAAGGACATAAACTTGTCGGGTATATTTTAAACAGTAGAACTCCTGATTCGGTTTTATTTACGTATTATGAACCGGACAGATTTTTAAGATATGTTGATTTAGATAATAAACAAACTCTTTATATTTCAAAAATAAATCGTTTTGAATACAAAAATAATCCGCAAAAAATCTTAGATAATATTAAATCTGGAGAAAAACTCTCTGTTGTTTTTCTTGATTCTGTCAGCTTTTTTAATGAAGAACAAACAGATTTATACAAAAATACTGCGCCGGAAATGTTTATAACTTTTTCTGAAATAAGAAACAAACTTCAAAGAGAATTGAATGATAATTATAAAGATTTTTATGTGGATAGAGCAGGTTCTTGGACTGTAATAACAGCGAAAAAGAAATAAGTTAATAAATGTTATTAACTTATAATTATTTAAAGTATTTGAATGAAAAAGAAGGGATTTATGAAAAAGAAATTTACTAAAATTGGCAATAGCTGGGCAATGTTATTTACAAAAACGATGCTTGAAATGTTAGATGTTGACCCCGAAAAAGAACAAGTGGAAATAGAATTTGATAAGAAAATTCTTCACATGGAAAAAGCCGATAAGTCAGATTAAATTTCTATTCATTTTTCCAATGTGGTGTGAAATTTTCTACTTCTTTTAATGTTTTATTGAAGTCTCCGCAGAAATTTAAAGCCCTGTCGTCAATGAATATTGTTGTTCGCGGGTTTTTTATATCTGTAACTGTTTTTATATATTGTATTATATTATTATCCTTGAGCCATTTGTACACAAGATTTTTTTCTCTTACTGTAAATATTTCAATATCATAATTTTCGGCAAGCTTAGACAAAAATTCTTTTGCACCGTTTTTGATTGGTGAAATTTTGTTTTTATCATACTTTCCGTCATAGGTATTCAGTACGCCATCTAAATCAAGAGCGATTATTTTACGCATAAAACTACTCCCAATATACCCGATATATCGGGTTATTTTTTATTAATTTAACATTATCATGCTATATATGCAAGATGATGCTATAGTATTACATAAAGCTATTTCAAAGACAATTAGCTTAATAAGGGAGGACAAAGGGGTTAGGTATACTGACCTATGTTTTGGGTATGATATTCCGACATCAACTTTTGATGATATAATGAGCGCGAAACGGTTGTCATCTTTTTACAGTATAGCAAAGGTTATTAAAGCATTAGGCTTAAGTTTTGAAGAGTTTGGAGCGTTATTAGACAAAGAACTTCCGGAAAATTTTATGGATAAAATAGATTAAAAAAAGAACTGACCCATTTTTTGAGTCAGTGTAACTATTTTCTCTAATAATTTTGGGAGGAGATTTGGGGATAGTTGACATGGGCATGCTACCATGAATTTAGAAATCATGGAGCATGTAATTCAAAAAAATTTACAAAATTTAACATATTTTATAAAAACGTTTATGTAATTAGCTTATCCAACAAATGGATGATTTTTTAGCACAAATAAAAAAATCCTGCTATAATATTTTTGGGGATTACTATTGAATCCAGAAAGAGGAATGGAGAAGTTATGGCAGAAAATGAAAACCCTACCGGAGGCGGTAATAAAGATATAAACAAGTTTTTGATAATGACAATTGCATCTATTGTTATTCTTTTGATAGTTTTTCTTGGTGTTAATTATTTCATTATGGAAAATCTTATAAGCCAGAAAATCGCATCAATACCGACACAAGGAGAAGAAATTGCCGAAGACGATGATTCTGATGAAATTCAAAAAGGAATTATTATAGATTTAGGCGATTTTATTTTAAATCTTTGTGATGAAAATCAAAAGAAATATTTAAAGGCAAATGTAGCTATAGAAGTTACTAAAAAAGATGAAGATTTTCCTGCTCAACAAGCGGAAGAAAAAGGCGGGCATGGTCATGGCGAAAGTGCACCGGCTGCTGATCCTTTAGCAGCAATACAAAATGAAATGAATCAGTATAAACCCGCTATAAGAGATGCAGTTATTACAAATTTATCAAGTAAAACATCGGCAGAGCTTGCAACCACTGCCGGAAAAGAATTGGCAAAAGAACAAATAATGAATGATATAAATTCAATTTTGGCAGGTGAACGTGAAGTCCTGAGAGTAAGTTTCGGGCAGTTTATTATTCAATAGGCAGTAAATGACAGGAAATGATAACGAAAATTTAATATCTGACTTGGGTTTTGAAGAAGATTATGATGATGCGGAACATAAGAGCTACAAACTCTATAATTTTAGACGTCCTGATAAATTCTCCAAAGATAATTTGCGTGCGCTAAGGGATATTCACCGAGAATTTTCAAAAGCTATTTCGCTTGTTTTAAGTGGTTATTTGCGCATGCGTGTTGAAATAGAAATTGTGTCGGTTGACCAATTAACTTATGAAGAATTTGTGCGTTCAATGCCATCTCCGATAAGTGTAGCAGTATTTGAATTTGAACCTTTAAGCGGTCAAATTTTGCTTGGTATCAGCTTCGAGGTTATTTCTTGTATAGTAAACAGAATGTTGGGCGGAGTTGGTTCAATAGATGCTCAAGCGCGTGAATTAACTGATATAGAAAAAGCTTTGGCGAAAAAAGTTATTAATATAATAATAAAATCGTTAGAAGATTCTTGGAATACGATTGTTCCGTTAACAGGTAAATTTATAAGCTTGGATGATAACTATCAGTCAATTCAAGTAGCAACTGCAGGAGAAATTGTCGCTCTGTTAACGTTTGAAGTACAAGTATCCGGTAAACACTTTGGTCTATTCAGTTTATGCTTCCCTTATCCGGTTTTAGAAACCGTATTGGGACATTTAAGTACTCAACACATATTCCAGACAAAAGGTCTTGTTGCATCTAATGATGAAAGAATGAAGATGATATCAAAACTTAATTCTTCAACAGTTGATATGAGAGTGCAATTTGGCAGCTGCAGTATTACACTTGATGATTTTTTGCAGCTATCAGAGGGTGATATAATTAAGCTTGATAATAAAGTTCAAGATGATTTGATTGTTAAAGTTAACGGTGAAAAGAAGTTTTTTGCAAGACCGGGTACAATAAAAGACCAAGTTTGTGTTAAAATAACGGATGTATACGATGAAATGCATGAGATATTAAGAAATTATTTTTAGGAGAGGGTTCAAATGGCTGAAGAAGATGATATAAAAGGAATAAATCCGGAAGATAATAATCAAATTAATGATGCGGAATCTTTTGCTTCAAAGAATATTGATAATGCTGAAGCAAAGGCATATCAACCGGAAGAATTTGATGAGCCTCTTTCTGAAAAGAGCGGGTACGAAAGCGACGATAAGACCGTAACTGTTCAGCCTGTTCAGTTTGCGTCTTTTGAAGATTTGGATCAAGTTCAAGGACCGCAGAATCAAAATTTAAATATATTATTAGATGTAAAATTGCAGCTTTCGGTTGAACTCGGAAGAACAGATTTGCCTATCAAAAAAGTTTTGGAACTTACAAAAGGTTCTATTGTAACATTGAACAAAGCTGCAGGTGAACCGGTTGAGCTGTATGCTAACGGGAAATTGATTGCATACGGGGAAGTTGTTGTTATTGAAGATAATTTTGGTTTGAGAATTACACATATTACTGATCCGGTAAAACGTCTGAATACCCTAAACCCTAATAAAGAAGATAACTAGTATTGTCTTTACCTTGCAAGTTGTTTTATATATAATATTTTTATTATGGAATATAGAAATAACGTAAGAAATTTTTGTATAATAGCCCATATTGATCATGGAAAGTCTACATTAGCGGATAGATTATTGGAAGCCACCGGTACTATTGCCGAACGCGATATGCAGGATCAGCTTCTTGATACTATGGATATTGAAAGAGAACGTGGTATCACAATAAAACTAAATGCTGCCAGAATGAATTATACTTCAAAGTCCGGAGAGAAATATATTTTTAATTTGATTGACACCCCGGGACACGTTGATTTTTCTTATGAAGTATCTCGTTCGCTTGCAGCATGTGAAGGTGCACTGTTGATAGTTGATGCAACTCAAGGAGTCGAAGCTCAGACACTTGCAAATGTTTATATGGCAATAGAGCAGAATTTAGAGATTATTCCTGTTATTAATAAAATTGACCTTCCTTCAGCAGATGTTGAGAGGGTTAAACAAGAAATCGAAGAAATATTAGGTATTGATACCTCCATGGCAATTCCTGTGAGTGCAAAAACAGGAGTTGGAATTCCTGATGTACTGGAGGCAATTGTAGATTTTGTACCGCCGCCAAAAGATACAACAGAGAAACCTTTACGTGCTCTTGTTTTCGATAGCGCTTATGATCCTTATTTAGGAACGCTGTGTTTCTTTAAAATAATGGATGGTAAGATGCGCTTAGGTGATAAAGTTAAATTCATGGCATCCGGTAAAGAATACGAGATAGTTGAATTAGGTTATTTGACTCCGAACCGAGTTCAGGTAGAAGAGCTTGTTTGTGGTGATGTTGGCTATTTTGCCGGTTCTATTAAAGAAATTACGAGATTTGTTGGTGACACAGTAACACATGTAGAGAATCCTGCATCAGAACCGCTTCCGGGGTACAAAGAAGCACTTCCAATGGTTTTTTCAGGAATGTATCCTGTTGATAATGAAGATTATCATGAGTTAAAAGAATCTTTGGAGAAATTAAAACTTTCAGACAGTTCTATTACTTTTGAGCCGGAAACATCTTCCGCTCTGGGATTCGGATTTAGATGCGGTTTCTTAGGCATGCTTCATATGGAGATAGCTCAAGAGAGATTGGAAAGAGAATATGATTTATCAATTGTAACCACAGCTCCTTCCGTAATTTACAAAGTGCATAAAACAAACGGAGAAGTTGTTGAGATTGATAACCCTGCAAATCTTCCGGCTCCTCAATATAGAGAATTTATAGAAGAGCCGTATGTTAAAGTTTCAATAATTACTCCAAATGAATATGTAGGAACGTTAATGGATTTGGCCCAAACAAAACGAGGTATTTTTATAAATATGAATTATCTCGACAAAGTTCGTGTTGATTTGATTTATGAAATACCTTTGAGTGAAGTGATTACTGATTTTTATGACCAATTAAAATCAAGAACAAAAGGGTATGCAAGTCTTGATTATGAATTTTCGGATTACAAACGTTCAAAACTGGTAAAATTGGATGTAATGCTTGCAGGAGAAATTGTTGATGCGCTTTCTGTAATCTGTCATGAAGACAATGCATATTATATAGGACAAAAATTGACAGAAAAATTAAAAACTATAATCCCGAGACAAATGTTTGAAGTTCCGATTCAGGCTGCAATAGGCGGAAGAGTTATTGCAAGGACTAATATAAAGGCATTAAGAAAGAGTGTTTTGGATAAATGTTACGGAGGCGATATAACTCGTAAACGTAAGCTTTTGGAAAAGCAAAAACGTGGTAAAAAACGTATGAAAGCAATCGGACGAGTTGAGGTCCCGCAAGAAGCATTTATGGCTGTATTGAGTTTGGAAGAAGAGTAACAATTTTCTATATTTGTAGTCATTTTAAGAGAATTTAAAAGTCGTAATCTTTAAATTACAACACTTTGATTTGTGTTGTAACGATTTGTAACAAATTTGTAAAAAACGCTAAAGTTTTTGAAAAAAGTGCCGATATATATAATACAAGCAAGACTTAAAAAATATACATTTATAGGAAGGACAGGGACGAATGCTAAAAAAGATTACGACTCCGACATGTAATACGTTTAGTGGTGTTGAGTTTATATTGAGAGGAGCAAAAAAGCGGCGAAGTATGGCCGTATCGAGTGCAATGACAATTAATTACGAATCGGGAATTCAAGTGAAACTACAGGCGGTTAAATAAACTGTCCGAGGATAAGACGAATGAGAGTATAAGAATCCGGTTTGATTTAATAACCGGATTTTTATTTACAAATTTATTAGAACTCCTTTTACAAAAAAAAGTTTTATGCTAGAATGGTATTGTCGCTGAGTGGAAAAGTGGCCGAGTCGGCTTAAGGCGGCACCCTGCTAAGGTGTTGTGTGGGGTAACCTGCACCGAGAGTTCGAATCTCTCCTTTTCCGTTTTTATAAGAGGGTGACTAAAAAGTCATCCTCTTTTCAGTTACTTATTTATTACCTTTTAACAGGACTTTTGGTCGGAAGGGGTAAATGTTTTGAATTGGTGAAGTTGCTATTTTTACCAAATCTTAGCGATTTTGTGTGTGTAATTTTTCTGATAGTTTGAGATTTTGGAAGAGTTTGAGATTTCCCTTATTTATCCTATAAACACTAAGTCCTAGCGGTCGGAAGTTTTAAAAACAAAAAATCTCAAACTACCTCAAAGTATCATTTTCGGGCGTCAAAATTCCCTCAAAAGAATTTTGAAATTTTGAGCCATGCCTGTGTTTTAGATATGTTTTGATATTTTAGCACTTCTATTTACCCCTTTGAGATTTTGGAAAGGGTAATTTGAAATTTAAAACAAAAATTTTCAAAAATTTTGTGTTTTTTTGAGACAAAAACTGTCCTTTTTTGACACACTATTAATAATGACATCCTTCATAATATTCTTCTTTTGCATTTTCAACTATTTTGATAAATTTTTCAAATGCTTCAATTATTTTAGACTGGTTTGTGTAGAATTTTGCGTTTAATTCTTTTGCACAAGCATTTTTAAATTCATTTATATCTTTATCACTAATTCCATACAATTTTGCATGTTTAATTGCACTATCAATAAAAGGTTGAATTATATCTTTTTTGTCTTGTATTTTTTCTGAGCTCCAACCCATTGTTCTGTGATCGAGTTTACTAATATATGTTTCTGCATAATTTTTCATAATAATATATCGCTGTAAATCAGAAAAATTATTTATATATTTTTTTACGTCTTCAATCTTGGCATATTTAATTTTATTTGTAAATGCTTGATATTCGTTTCCATCCCACCAAAGCCCATCTTTACTTTGATATTTATTCTTTTCTACTTGTTTTAATTCCAGTTCTGCTTTTTCAAGATTCCATAACTCACTTTTTCTATTTTCAAAATTTAATAAGTTTCTATTTCTTTGATTAGAATTTAATTCATATAATGCCGTATTATCCACTGAATTAACAAATTGTGTATATTCCATTTTTAATTCTTTTGTAGAGTTATATGGATTTATAAAAATAACATATTTTTTGCCATTCTTTTTTTCTATTCTTTTTAAAGCATACGCGTGATTTATATAAATTTCATCATCAAAATTATCAGTAAAACCTATTTCGCAAATAAATTTATTTGGATTTTTTTCAAATTCTTTTAAATAAATTTCTACATTCCTTGTACCATTAATATCATACATGCATGCTAATATATCATATCTCTGTATATTTTCACCCATTAATAATCCAACAAGTTCATTTTCACCTAATTCTGCCACTTCATGACCTTGTATTCCATCTTTTGGAATTTTTACTCCAAGTGATTTTAGATATTTTACCATAGCTATTTCTATGCAAAGAACATCATCATCTCCTTTTGAATAGATTTTGCCATTTTCATAACGATTAAATTCTTCTATGCTAATTCTAAATTCTTTTTGAGTTCCCTTTGCACCTTTAAAAGTAACAATCGCTCCACCCATTCTATCCGGTCTAACACTATCTTTAATAGCTTTTTTACCTATTGTTGTAAAACTAAGTCCTATTAATTGAGCTAATGCTCTGCAATCGCCGGCTTTTTCTCCTTGTTTAAAATGCTCAATAATTCCGTTTACCTTTGCACCACCGTTTAATTTTTCACCAATCACAGGATTCGTTTGCCTAATAGTAGTTTTACTTTTAGGCTTTATTTTTTGATTTTGTGTATCAAAACTAACAGTTAAAGACATATTAATTCCTATTTGGATATCCTCGTTATATATATAAAGTATTTTTCTTATCAAAAATTGCTTAATTGAAATAACAAAAGTTACAAATCTTGACAATGTGTCCTGTATGCAGTACAATATAATTATGCAAACTTATGAAATTGAATATCTGAAACTTTCAAATGGAAAATCACCACTTACAGAATGGTTAAACTCT
>CADBPN010000060.1 GCA_902796585.1 uncultured bacterium | reverse complement strand
ATTATATTTTCCATTTAGCAATGGAAGGTACAGGCTATGCCTTAAGTGCAGGTAAATTTAGTAACTATTGATAATATATTAGACTTCTATGCAATAGATAAAATTATTTTAATAGTAAATACTTTCATTTAAATAGGAGTGTTTACATGAAAGTTTTATTTTTTGATTTGCGTGATTCTGAAAAACCATATTTTGATACAAATGAATTTTGTGATTTAAATATAGAGTTTTTTGAAGAATCATTGGGGGAAAATACCAAATTATCAGAAGAACAATACCGAGAGGCGGATATTTTATGCGTATACCGTTCTTCTATGCTAACTGAAAAAGTTCTTAAAAAATTTCCAAACTTAAGAATTGTTTCAACTCGTTCATACAACTTTAATCATATAGATTTAAGATACTGTAAAGAAAAAAATATAGCTGTTTTAAATGTCGGTCAGTACGGAGAAAAAGCAGTTGCACAGTACGGATTAGGATTAATAATAGCTCTAATAAGAAGAATAAAAGAAGCTGTGACAGATATTCAAAATCACAGAGTTAATCCTAAGTTGTATGAGGGGAAATTACTTAATAATATTACTCTTGGAATTGTCGGCTGCGGAAAAGTAGGAATAGAACTTGCAAAAATAGCAAAAAATTTTGATATGAAGGTTTTAGTGTCTTCATATAAAGAAAAACCGTCCTTTGATGGTGTTTGTAATGTGGTTCAGTTTGATGAACTTTTATCAATGTCAGATGTTATATTTTTGCACATGCCTTATACGATAGAAAACTATCAAATAATAGGAAAAGACGAAATCGCAAAAATGAAGTTTGGGGTTATTATTGTTAATACATCATGCGTTGATTTATTAGACATTGAGGCTCTGTATAACGCTTTAGAGTCAGGGAAAGTTCGGGCGGCAGGATTGGATATTCTCGATTCTGATTTTGTCAAAGGGAAATCAAAAGAACTTGGCAACGAGACCATGAGCACCAAAAATAATACAAAAATAACATCAAAGCTGCTTGAAATGCCAAATGTTATTATAACACCGCATATAGCTTATAACACAGTTGATTCAATCAACACTGTTCTTGATATAACGATGAATAATATTCGTGATTTTTGTAAAGGATTCAATACAAACCGAATAATTTAAAATACATCAAATGATGGTTTGACTTTTTGAAAAACATTATTAAACTTATATTGTAAAACCTTAAAATAAGGAGATACTGTATGAGTAAAAGATTAGACGGCTCTTCATTATTTACCGGAATCAATTCCGGTTTAACCAATTCGTTTTCACTGTTGTCAAGCCAGTACAGCGACGGTTTAACAGTTGAAAATTTGAGCAAAGCATTAACAAATACAAATGTTACAAATACCGCATACGGAGCTACATTTGCTTCTTATTTAAATACAAATTTTAATAGTGTTGATAAAAACAGAGATGGTTCGATTTCTGCTGATGAAATTCAAAATCTAATGAATAATATTGCAACACAAGGTTTGACAAGAGAGCAAATAATGGCACTCGGAAGTACCTCAGGTATGACAAATTCTTTGCAAGAAACTGTGCTGGCTCATTTTGATGATATCGACAAAAATCATGACGGAAAGGTTACAAACCAAGAAATCAATGAGTATGGTGTCAATTCTTCAATTGAAAAACAAAAAATTGCGGACAGAAATCGTGTGGTAAATAATATGTCATTATTCTATGGTGACGGTTCTGATAAGTACGAAGGCAGTATGTTGGATTACAGATATTTGGATAATGAAACTTAATTTTTAGTGTTAGAATATAGTGTGTGAATAAAGCGGTCAAAATATGACCGCTTTATTTTTATTATTAACTATCCTCTTGTTTTTGTATTTTCAAAAATTGCTCTGCTTTGACTCAGGGCAAGCAGTTTTACGGAACAAGCTCCCTTTTGTCTGTCTATAACACCAATACTGGATAATCTTGCAAGAACGAACTCGTTTAAATCTTCCGGTGAAACAAAAAGAGGACAAGTTGAATTACACTCTCTATTGTTTGAAAAAGGACAAGTCATATATTAACCTCCAAGTTCCTTGAGCGCTGCTTGTAATTGCTCATCATTCGGGGCTTTTCCATGCCAGCCTGCTTGGTTTTCCATAAAAGAAACCCCTTTTCCTTTTATTGTGTTTGCAATTATTGCACAAGGGCGTGTTGAACGTTTTGCGTGATTATAGGCTTCGTATATTTGATTATAATTGTGTCCGTTAATCTCTATAGTATCCCAATTAAAAGCTCGCAATTTATCATTTAAGTTGTCTAAGCTCATGACATTTTCGGTATTACCGTCTATTTGAAGTCTATTTCTGTCTATAATAACTACTAAATTATCTAATTCTCTGTGAGCAGCTTGCATAAAAGCTTCCCAGCACGAACCTTCTTGCAGTTCTCCATCTCCTGTATATACAACAACTGTTGCAGGGTTTTTGTCCATTTTAAGACCTAATGCTATCCCGCAGCCGATAGAAATTCCTTGTCCTAATGAACCCGTTGAGGTTTCAATACCGTTCACATGTCCTTTTGCGGGGTGTCCTTGCAAATTGGAACTAAATTTTCTGAATGTCATAAGCTCATCTTCAGGGAAAAATCCTTTCTGTGCCAATACCGAATAAATCAGAGGAGAAGCATGTCCTTTGGATAAAATAAATCTGTCACGTTTTTCAAAATCCGGCGACTTATCCCAAGAAGAAGGAATGTTCAAACATTTGTTGTATAGAACAGCCAAAATGTCCGCTCCTGACAAAGAGCCTCCCGGATGTCCGGATTTTGCATTGTGAATCATCTTCACAATATTAATTCTTGTTTTTTTTGAAAAATTTTCTAACTCTTTTATTTCTTCATCTGTAAACATATTTATTTTTTATCCTCTTTTGACATTATTACTTTCAATAAAAATAACGGCAATGCCGGAAAAATTCTTTTAAATCGTTCTGGTTGAGAAATTGTTCGGTACAGCCACTCCAATCCCAATTTTTGATATATTTCAGGGGCTCTTTTTACATTCCCCGACCAAACATCAAGACTGCCGCCAATTCCAATCATTAAAGCTTTTGATAATTTGTTTTTTGCATTATAAATAAAAAATTCCTGCTTTGGAGATCCAAGAGCTGCAAGAATTAGTCTTGGTTCAGTCTTTTGCAAATCTTCATAAATTTCGTTATCGTCAGAAAAATAACCGTTATGATAATATACGACATTTAAATTCTTAATTTCATTCTTTAAATTTTCAACCGCTTTTGTAATAACTTCTTCTTTTGCACCGATTATTCCCACCGAAATATTTTTTAAAGCGGCTTCTTGCAAAAGTCTTTTTGCAAAATCAATTCCCGGAAGTCTTTGAGCATTGTATCCTTTTAATTGTAATGCGATTTTTACTCCGATTCCGTCAGGTATAATCATTTCAGCATCGTTAATTATGTTTGCAAATTCAGCATTCTTTTCAGCTTCTGCAAACATTTCCGGATTAATCGTTACAACTTGAGAAACTTTTTCTTGTTCCAAAAGTTCCAAAGCTTTATCAATTCCCTCTTCAAAGTTGTAATTATCTACTCTAAACCCTAATAATCTAACACTCATAAGAATATTATATAAAAGTTGTGACTAAAAAACAATATTGTAAATGCCCTATGAGAGAGAAAATGAGAAATTTTAATTTTAAATGTAAAGTTTTGTAACAATTTTTGCGGAAATGTGAAATTTTTAATTTTAATTTGACTTTATATATATAAGAAATAGGAAATTTTATATGTCATTAAAAGTTGATACATCTTCACAATTCTATAATAACTATGAACGTAACGGTCGTTTCGGACAACTTACGATTGGCGGTTATCCGAGAACCCAAGAAGTAGGCGGCCCTCGCGGAGCAGAAGGAACAGGCTCTGTTGCAAATTATGATCAATATAACAATTCACTTGAATCGGGATTCGATGGTGTCAGAACGGCTACTTTACCAGGTGGCAGAACAACTTGTGCAGGTCGTGTCCTTTGTTACTCTGCATAATAAGGATATAATTAATAATTCATAAAAATGGCCTTCTATAGGCCATTTTTTATTGTGTAATTAATTTGACAGCTACGCCCATAACTCCGGCAATCAGCATATAGAAAATAGGATCTTTTTTTGATTTCCAACTTAGTAAAAGCAATATTGCCAAAATCAGCATAGCCTTAATGTCGCTAATTTGCGGACTCAACAGCCCTATTGCCACAGAAGTTAACAGAGCACAGCTTATGGGTTTTAATGTTTCTATAGCAGATTTAACATAAAAATTATCACTGAATTTTTTTAATAATTTTGAAACTATTATTACTAAAATCAATGAAGGAATCATCTCTGATATTGTTGCGGCAAGGGAACCCGTAATTCCGGCAGTTTTTAATCCTGCGTAAGTTGCTGCATTTATTCCGACAGGCCCCGGTGTAATTGATGCAACTGCAATCATTTGAGTAAGTTCATTTAAGGAATACCAGTTATATTGTTGTGAAATATGGTATAAAAACGGAATAGTAGCGTATCCGCCTCCAAAAGAAAACAATCCTATTTTAAAGAATTCAAATATAAGGAGTAAGTATATCATTTGTCCATTCTCCTTTTTTGAATATATTTGAACAAGATTCCGACAGCAGTATATATAAATATTACGGCAACAGGGGACAGTTTGAAAAATAATAGAGTTAATAATGAAGTCAGGAATATAAAATAGAAAAATCTGTTACGCTGAGAGTTTTGCCATAGTTCTCTAATTGTCAGCATAATTAGCGCAATTACCGCAATTCCGACACCCCAAAGAACAGCTTGAACATAGTTGTTTGAAACAAGCGAACCCAGAATTGTTCCGAGAAGAACAATTGCCCAAAACGGCACAAATATAATACCAAGCATCGCAATAACTGCACCCGATTTTCCTCTTAATTTATATCCTATAAACATAGACATGTTTGCAGCGATAATACCCGGCAGGGACTGTGCGAGAGCAAAATAATCCGTCATTTCTTCTGTTGTTAAAAGTTTTCTTTTATCAACAAACTCGCTTGTCATAATAGGGAGTATTACATACCCTCCGCCAAGTAATATTGCGCCTATTTTAACGTAAACTAAAAATAATTTTAATAGAGACATATTTACACTCTATGGTAAGAACCTATTACATAAAACATTTTTACAAAAGGCATGATTTCATTAAATGCATCTTGAGTTTTTTTGTCATTAACGTGCCCTTCAAAATCAATATAGAATATGTATTCACCAAGTTCTTTTTTTGAAGGTCTTGAATCTATATATGACATGTTAATGTTATGTGATTCTAAAATATTTAATATTTTGCTTAAAGCACCGGCTTTATTTTCAGTTGAAAACGTTATGCTGGTTTTATCATTTCCGGTCTGCGGACTTAAGAATTTTCCAAGTAAAATGAATCTCGTTTCATTATTTTCTTCGTCGTTTATATTTTCTTCAATTACCGGAATATTATACATTTTAGCGCATTCTATACTGCCTATTGCGGCAATTGACTTATCTGACTGTAATAAAGACTTAATTGCTGCAGATGTAGAAAGAGTTGCTTCTTCAATAAGTGAATCAGAAAAATTTGCCTGCAAATATTGCTTGCATTGTGCAAGTGCTTGCGGGTGAGAGCGAACGGTTTTTATTTCTGATTTATCAGAGGCATAACCTATCAGCGCATGTTCAACTTTCATTGTTGTTTCCGCAATAATTTTTATTTCTTCTTTCTTTAAGGATGAAAGATTATCCAAAGTTTCTCTGACGATACCTTCAATAGAATTTTCTATCGGGATAACTCCGACTATATCTTCAGAATTTTCATCTTTTAATGCTTTGATGACGGAAGAGATTGATTTTAAATTTGTACTGACACAATTAAACCCGAATGACTCGATAAATTTATTTTTTGCAAAATCACTATATGAACCTTTGGGGCCTAAAAATAATAATTTTCTGATTTTTGTTGTATCTAAAATTTCTTGTGTCATTGTTTCCTCGTCTATTTAATTTCGTCTTGTAATAATTTATTTACAATCTGTGAAGCTCTTTGTGTGTCACCGGTTTTGTTGTATAATTGCGCGGCAAGTAATGCTCTTGCTGAATTTGGAGCAATATTATAAGCTTTAAGAGCAAATGAAAGAGCGGTGCCGTATCTTCTGTTTACAGCGTAAACAGTTGATATTCCCTCGTAAGCAGATGCCTTTAACTCTTTATCATCTGTATTTTCCAGTACTTTTTGGTATTCATTCAATGCGTCATTATATTTTTTATCCCTTTTTAGGTTATTAGCATTATATAAAAAGATTACCGGATTATTTGATGTTCCTTGTGAAACAGAATCTTCGCCAGATGATATAAGTGCGGATTCTTTTTGCGGATTTACACCGGGTGGTGCATCTATTTCATCAATGCCTGTTTCGGATTTTTCAACTTGTTTTATTTCAATAACAGGTTTTTCCTCGTCATTATTAACTGCTTCTTCTGTTTGTTCTTCCTTTGATTCAGAAGGAATAACCGCATTATGAGCAATAGGCAGACTATCTTCCGTTAATTCCTGATTGTTGTTTTTAGGAATATAATCAAAAGCTTTCATAACTATCATAAAAAATACAATACATATTAATGAGAGTAGTGCCAAAAACTTTCTGGAATTGAATTCTATATCCTTATCTAACATTCCCGCTCCTTATCTTATTTTTGAATTTATTTCTTCTTATTTAATTCTACACCAAAAGCAAACATCGCAAAATCATATTTTATCGGATCATCAAAAGAGTATTTTTTCAATTGATTTGTTAATTCCCTAACCGCTTTATAATCATTGCTTTTACGATTTAATAAACCCATTTCTCTTGATAATCTCGCAACATGGACATCGAGAGGAATAAATAAATCTTTTGGAGACATAAATTTCCAAATACCTTTATCTACGACAGATTCTCTGACCATCCACCTTAAAAACATGTTTATACGTTTCATTGCTCCGCCTTTTTTAGGATTCGGAATCATGTGGAAGAAGCCTTGTCCGGCTTCTTTTGGCGCTCTTGAATAAAAATAGTCAACAACTCCTTCTAAGAAATGGTCGTAATCATTTCCTCTATCTTCTTTAAAAGAGTATCTGAATAATTCTTCAAGTCCGTCTGATTCATTGTAGAGGGTTTGTAAAATACGAAACATAGGTATTATGTCATAATCTTTAGAAAATCTGTATTCAAGACCTTGGAGATTTTTAAAATCACTGTTTTTTATATAGTCTGTTAAATTTTTACCGGTTCTTGAGAATAAGTCTTCAAGTTTTTTTATAAATAATTTTCTGTTTCCGTATGCAAACAGAGAAGAAATAAAACCGGCAAGTTCTATATCTTTCTTATTTTCAAATTTATGAATGAATTGAACAGGATCATTTTTTATAAAGTCTTCTGTTTCAAATCTTTCAGCAAGTTTATCCAGTTCAATTTTTGTTATCATTGCGTATACCTTTAAAAAAATTATCCAATAGTATTTTACACTCTTCTTCTTTTATTCCGCCGTAAATTTTGAGTTTTGAATTGGCAATTTGCGGTAAATTAATTACTGACCCCATTGCACCGTATTGAAGATTATATGCTCCAAAATAGAGAGTTTTGATTCCGGATTGAATTATTGCCCAACTGCACATAGGACAAGGTTCTAACGTAACAAACATTTCGCAATTATTTAGTCTTGAAGATTTTAATATTTTTTGTGCTTCTTTGATTGCAATTATTTCAGCATGAGCTGTTACATCTCCGGATTTTTCCCGCATGTTATGTGCAGATGCTATTATTTCTCCGTCTTTTTTTATAATGCACCCAATCGGAACATCAGTTCCGCATTTCATTGCTTCTTTAATCGCATACTCCATAAAATTATTATATTTCAAAAATATACATTAGTTTTGGTTAAATATTTTTAAGTTGAAAATTTTTCACAACTGAAAAATAAAAATCTATTTGAATTTTTATTGACTTCATTTTCTTCTTTCCTTTAATTCGGATGTAAAGGAAAGAAAAAAAATACAAGTCTTGTACCGCGAACGTTAACGGCAAGTGTGAACAATAAGAGAACAAATATCAAAATACATAAAGTGTTTAGTGAGCGTAAAAGATTCGGCTTAAGCCGAACCGGTCATTTAATCAAAATGCCCGTCAGGGCATAGTGGTTGTTTTTTAATCGCGTGTTTCTCTTTTTCTTTTGGTTCGTTTTCTTTTTCTCTTT
>CADBPN010000059.1 GCA_902796585.1 uncultured bacterium | reverse complement strand
GAATTGCATTTCTTTTCCGACAACCATTGATGATACACAGCAGGCAATTGCATAGTCATCACCATGAACAACTCTCATCATATCGTCATTTTCGTACTGAATGGAAGATGTTGTTATAGAAATGTGTGCCGCATACTGTTTAAAATTGTGCGGTAGATTCTTTGACCATAAAACCGTTAAATTAGGTTCCGGAGCAGTTCCAAGGTTTTCAAGAGTATGTAAATATCTGAAAGAGTTCTTTGTAACAAGAGTTCTTCCGTCAACTCCCATGCCTCCTATTGATTCGGTTACCCAAGTCGGGTCTCCGGAAAATAGTGAATTGTACTCAGGAGTTCTTGCAAATTTCACTAATCTAAGCTTCATTATAAAGTGGTCTATAAGTTCTTGCGCCTCAGATTCAGTTATAATTCCATTTCTTAAATCTCTTTCATTAAAAATATCTAAGAAAGTTGAAGTTCTTCCGATACTCATAGCAGCGCCGTTTTGTTCTTTAACAGCTGATAAGTATCCAAAATATAGCCATTGAACTGCTTCACGTGCATTTTGTGCAGGCTTTGAGATATCACAGCCATATATTGCACCCAACTCTTTCATTTCTTCAAGAGCTCTTATTTGTTCTGCAAGTTCTTCTTTTAATTGAATTTTATCGGAAGTCATTGCACCATGAACAGAGGCATGTTGTTCTTTTTTGTCTTCGATAAGTCCGTCGATACCATATAAGGCAACTCTTCTGTAGTCACCGATTATACGTCCTCTTCCGTATGCATCGGGAAGACCTGTTAATATTGCGGCATGACGGGCTTTCCTCATTTCCGGAGTATAACAATCAAAAACTCCTTGGTTGTGAGTTTTTCTGTATTTTGTAAATATTTCCTTAACTTCGGGGTCAATTTCGTATCCGTAAGATTTACATGATGTTTCAGCCATTCTTATACCTCCAAATGGCTGAAGTGCTCTCTTTAACGGTTTATCTGTTTGCAAACCGACTATTTTTTCCAAAGGTTTGTCAATGTATCCTGCACCATGCGAAGTTATTGTAGATACAATTTTTGTATCCATGTCAAGAACTCCGCCGTTTGCTCTTTCTTTCTCAAATAAATCGCAGCATTCTTTCCAAAGTTTTGTTGTTGCTTCGGTTGGTCCGGCTAAAAAGCTGGAATCACCTTCATAAGGTGTGTAATTCTTTTGTATAAAATCTCTGACATTTATTTCCGTCTGCCATTTTCCTCCGATAAAATCAGATGTGGAGGCAGGTTTGTCCAGTACCATTTCTGTCATTATTATATCTCCTTACGACTTCCCAATTCCGGTTTTAACGATACATACTTATACCGTTTAAATATTATACTCTTTAAAAACATTTTTGTACAGAAATGTTACAGAATAATAAGCTTTAGAATTTATATACGTTGTATTATAATATTTGTTATGAAGTATGCGTTGGTTTTAGTAAATATAAAGGGATTGGGAGTAAAAACATTCAGCTATCTTATTCCGGACGAAATGAAAGAAGTTATTCAAATCGGTCAAGCTGTTCTCGTTCCGTTTGGAAGGCAAGGACTTATTAATGCTTTCATTGTGGGGTTCTCTGATTATATACCGGGGGATTTCAGGGTAAAGAAAATTAACCGCATACTTGATGAAACTCCTCTATTTTCAATAAAGTATCTTAAGTTGTTGGAATGGGTTGCAAACTATTATTGCACCGATTTTGTTACTGTTTTGAATACTGCTCTTCCGATGAAACTTATAGAAAAAAATGCAAAAGTGGAAATGTCGGTTGAATTTGTTTCTGATAATAAAATAGGTTTAACAAAAAGACAAAAAGAAATACTTTCTATTTTGAAAGAACGAGGGAAGTGTTCATTAATTGAATTCGAAGAAGTTGCAAAAACTACCAGAACAACAATGAAAAAACTTGCGGAAATGGATTGTGTGAAGCTTGAAGAAGAGTATATATACAGAAATCCGCTTTCAGTTTTTAAAGATATTAAAACAGAGCCGTTGTTTGAGCTTGAAGGAGAGCAGATAACCGCTTATGAAGGTATAAAGAGTAAATTAAAATCACCGAACCCTATATTATTGCATGGAGTAACTGCTTCCGGAAAAACTGAAGTTTATTTTAAGCTTATAAAAGATGTTATAGATTCAGGAAAAAATGTTTTATTTCTTGCGCCGGAAATTGCGCTAGCTTCACAACTTACCAAACGTCTTGCAAGAAAATTCGGAATAAAAGATGTGGCAATTTGGCACAGCAGTATATCTGAAGGTGAAAAATACGATGTTTGGCAAAGATTATACAAGAATGAAATAAAAATATTGGCAGGAGCCCGTTCTGCTGTTTTTGCACCACTGCAAAATATAGGATTAATTATTATAGACGAAGAACATGAAGGAGCTTATAAACAAACAAATCCTGCACCAAGATATGATGCAAGAGTAGTAGCAAAACGTCTTGCTCAATTTCATCAAGCTGCTTTACTGTTAGGTTCTGCAACTCCGGATGTTTCTACATATTATTTTGCAACAAATAATAATAATTTATTCGAGATGAAAAAGCGCTTTAACAATTCTCCTCTTGCCAAACCAAATGTGATAAATATGCAGGAATATGGAAAAGCGGCATATAAGGGTATAATTTCAAAACCTCTGCAAACAGCTATAAAAGAAACTTTGGAAAGAGAGCAGCAGGTAATTCTTTTGATGAACAGAAGAGGATATTCAACATATTCTCAGTGTAAAGCATGCGGAACTGTAATAGAGTGTCCTCACTGTTCAATACCAATGATTTGGCATACGAGTATAAAACAATTAAAATGCCATTATTGTAATCATCAAATGAGTTTTCCTGAATTTTGTCCGCAGTGCGGAAGCGACGCGCTCTCAACTTCCGGTGTCGGTACTCAAAAAATAGAAGTTTTGATAAAAGAATTGTTTCCGGAAGCAAGAGTAGAAAGAATAGATAGTGATATTTTAACCAGAAAAAATGCACATATTGAACTATTAAACAAATTTCAAAAAAAAGAAATTGATATTTTGGTCGGAACACAAATGATTGCAAAGGGTTTAGATAATCCAAATGTAACTCTGGTTGGTGTTTTGAGTGCGGATTCGGGGTTCAATATACCTGACTATAGAGCATCTGAAAGAGGATTTCAACTTTTGACTCAAGTTGCGGGACGCGCCGGAAGGGGCGAATTTAAGGGAGAAGTAATGTTTCAAACATATAATCCCGATTATTACGCTTTTCAAACTGCAAAAGCGCAAAACTACGAAAAGTTTTTCGAAACAGAAATAAAATCCCGCCAAGAATTTGATTATCCGCCGTTTAGTCAAATAATAAGACTAATACTTTCTTCAGAAAATAATTTCAGAGCGGAAAAATCGGCAATGGAAATCGCAATGAGGCTTAACACAATGACTGATAAGTTTGGTTTCGGTGAGTATTTAGAAACTTTGGGGCCAACTCCTTGTGTAATAGAAAAATTAAACGGTTTTTATCGATTCCAAATACTTATAAAAAATAAACTTTCGCAAAAAGGTCACGATTTTATATCAAAATTTATAAACAAAATTACAATGCCAAAAGATATCAGACTCGCAATTGATGTTGATCCGCTTGATATACTGTAAATTAACGACAGGTTGTACTCTCAAACACAGACTTTTTCGCAAATTTTGTATGTTACAAATTTAAAAAATGATTTAATCCCTTTTTGGTTTATGCTAAAATAGTCAAGAAAATTGATTATAATAAATCTTTTTATGGAGGAATAGATGAAAGAAGCGTATTTTCCGCAAGAGATAGAAAAGAGATGGCAAAAAATTTGGGAAGAAAATAATGTTTTTCATACCCCGAATGATAGTGATAAACCTAAATATTTTGCGCTTTCAATGTTTCCGTACCCGTCAGGTAAATTACACATGGGGCACGTTAGAAACTATACAATAACAGATGTAATTGCAAGGTTTAAAAAAATGCAAGGGTTTAATGTTCTTCATCCGATGGGCTGGGATAGTTTCGGACTTCCGGCGGAAAATGCTGCAATGAAGCATGGTGCAGACCCTGCAAAATGGACAGACGAAAATATTGCTTATATGACAAAGCAATTAAAAATGCTGGGACTTTCTTATGATTGGCAAAGAGAAGTTACAACCTGCAAACCTGATTATTACAAATGGACTCAATGGTTGTTCTTGCAATTATATAAAAAAGGTCTTGCATATAAAAAAGAAGCTGCTGTTAACTGGTGTGAAACTTGCGGAACAGTTTTGGCAAACGAACAAGTTATTGACGGAAAATGCTGGAGATGTGATTCTGTTGTAGAAAAGAAATACCTTTCTCAATGGTTCTTTAAAATTACAGAATACGCAGATCAATTGTTAAAAGATTTAGATAAATTGCCGGGTTGGGGCGATAACGTTAAAACTATGCAGGCGAATTGGATTGGTAAGTCACAAGGTGCGATATTCCGTTTCAAAGTAAAAGAAATAGAAGGAATGGAAGTTCCGGTGTATACAACTCGTCCGGATACGGTGCATGGAATTACATATTTGGTAGTAGCTCCTGAATATAAAGATATTGAGAAGTTGACAACACCTGAAAATAAAGAAGCGGTTGAAGCTTATAGAGCCAATGCTCGTAAAATGACAGAGATAGAAAGGCTTTCAACCGATAGAGTAAAAACCGGTGTTCCGTTAGGGACTCACTGCATAAATCCGTTTAACGGAGAGGTATTTCCTCTCTGGACTGCAGACTATGCCCTCGTAGAATACGGAACCGGAGCTGTAATGGCAGTTCCTACACATGACACAAGAGACTTTGATTTTGCCAAAAAGTATAATTTACCAATGAAAGTTGTTATACAAAATCCGCAAAATCCTTCAGATTGTAAAGATGAGGCATATACGGAAGAAGGTATTCTTATTAATTCTTGTGAATTTAACGGAATTAAAAATACAGAAGCTAAAAAAGCTATCACTCAAAAAGCTGTAGATGGCGGATTCGGTGAATTTAAAACACAGTATAGACTTCGAGACTGGTTGATTTCCCGCCAAAGATATTGGGGAGCACCGATTCCTGTAGTATATTGTGATAAGTGCGGCATTGTACCTGAAAAAGAAGAAAACCTTCCGGTTATGCTTCCTACTGATGTTGATTTTTCAGTAGTTGGTAAATCGCCGATTACAACATCAAAAACATTTAAAGATACAACTTGTCCGGTTTGCGGAGGACACGCAACCAGAGAAATGGATACGATGGATACATTCGTATGTTCAAGTTGGTATTATATGAGGTATTCAGACCCGAAAAATACAGAAAAGTGCTTTGATAAAGATTTGGTAAATAAGTGGTTACCGGTTGATCAATACGTTGGCGGCATTGAGCATGCAATATTACACTTATTATACTCAAGATTTTTTACTAAAGCTTTAAAGGATTGCGGATTATTAGATTTTGACGAACCGTTTAAAAATTTGTTAACTCAAGGTATGGTGTTAAAAGATGGTTCAAAAATGTCTAAATCAAAAGGAAATACTGTAGACCCTGATGAAATATTTGAGAACTACGGAGCTGATACAGCAAGATTGTTTATTCTTTCCGATTCGCCGCCGGCAAGAGATTTTGACTGGTCAGACGCAGGTGTTGAAGGGTGTTATAAGTTCCTTAACAGAGTATGGCGCTTGGTTAGTGACGGGGTTAATAACGGAAATATAATAAAAGATTACAAATTGGAATTTCCTTTAACGAGAGAAAACGATGATTTGGTAAGAACTGTTCATGTCGCAATGAAAGGTATTACAAACGATATTTCCAATGACTTCCAGTTCAATACAGTAATATCAAAATATCGTGAGCTTACAAACTCAATATATGAATGGATTGGACAGAAACAAAAGACCGGCTTAACAGATGAAGACAGAAATGTGTTCAGCTTTGCCGTAACATCTCTTGTCAAATTAATGTCACCTGTAACCGTTCACATGTCCGAAGAAATCTGGCATGAGCTTGGATATTCAAAATCAATTCATGAAGAAGAATGGTGCAAGTGGGACGATAACCTTGCAAAAGCAAGCAAAATTACCCTTGTTGTACAAATTAACGGAAAGGTTAAAGATAAAGTAGAAGTCGATGAAGGTGTAAGTGATGATGAGTTGAAACAAATTGCACTTTCTACCGATAAAATAAAAGAATTAATCAATGGAAAAGAAATTGTAAAAACAATAGTTGTTCCTAAAAAACTCGTTAATATTGTTGTAAAAGGATAAATGTAAATTTGTAAATAAAAGTGCTCTTTATTTAAAAAGAATAAAGAGCACTTTTTTATAGCAAAATTTATTTTTACGTGTTTTAATGTAATTAAAGTGTATTATATAATAGGGATAAGAATATGATTACAAAAATTGCCGGTTGTGAAAATTCGTCAACTCAAAATCGAGTTTATAACAATATTTGCTTTCAAGGCTTAACAAACAGAATGGGGAAAAAGGTTTATAATGGTTTTTATAGCATGGAATCTCTTTTTCCGAAAGATTGTACAAAGAATTCAATATCCGGAAGACTTCCCGATTTTATGCAGAGTAAAATCAAAACGGTTACAAGCGATATCGAAGGTGCAACAAAAGAAATTTTTGATACATTTGCGCAGACAAGTGATGAATTAAGAGAGTTTGAGCCTACGGCATCTTCTACTATTAATGAGTTAAAATATCGCAGAAAAGATTCAACAGTAAAAAATTTGGAAGATGTTTTAATAAAATATCACATATTAAAGCCCTGGGATGATTTCAATCTTGAATATATAGATAAAGGCGGAAAAGGTTCTGTATGGAAATTAGCCGGATTAAGAAATGTCAAAGGTATGGTAGATGATGAATTTGTAATTAAAGTATTTCATACAAAATCTGTACAAACCAACGCATTTCATGGATGTTATCCTGAAATAAATGCTGCAACATATTGGATGAATACACTTGGCTCGGAAACAAATAGAGGAAAGTTCTTTTGGGGTGATGTTAATGCTGCTTATATGATAAATAAATTTATTGATGAAGATGTCAGGCTGCCGAAAAAATATCCAAATCCTGAGGATTACGGCATGAAATTTACAGATGAAGATGCTGTCCATATTCATAACGTTTGTAAAAAGTATTCTTATGATTGGGGCGGCGGAGTCGTAATCAATCAAGTAATTAATTCAAATAAATTTGCCCGAGAAGTTATGCATGATATACAAAAGCAAAAAGAAAAATTTCGTATACCGCAATGGCAAAAAAGATTTCATTGGAAACCAAACGGTAATTATGATAGCAAATTTGCCGGCTTAGCTTTGAGTATAAAATTTATAGATCCAAGCTATCGTGTATCTTTTTTCAAACAATGCTTGAATCACCGAGGCAAGTATACTGACAGAGCATTGGGTTATACCTTAAAATACTTACCGCACGAAAATGCTATAAAATATTATGAAGAACTTGCAAAAAGCACAAAAGATCATGTATTAAAAGAAATATTGCATAATGAAATTCCTCTTTTAGCAACAAAAGATGAATATAGGCCATTTATGCATGATGATTTAATTAGATTATCAAATATATCTGAAGAATACAAAAATCGAATAGACCAAACAAGATTGAAAGAATATTTAGAAATTGCAAAAAAATATCAATTAGATAAAGATATAATTAACTTATAAAAAAAAGCCGTTTCTATGTTGAGAACGGCTACCAGACTTGGGGAGGAGGTATGAAAAACCTAAATCGGTTTTCCATACTCACTTTATCGGCAAAATTAATTTTTTCTTTATTAATTTGTATAAAATATCCTCTATTTGAAGGAGGTGAAAATTTTTGTATAAAATTTTTAATAATTATGATTTGACAATTACAATTGAGCTTGGTATATTTAACATTGTTGATAACTGAATAAGAGCAGGGGTAAATGAATTAAGATTGTTTAAACTTGCCAAACATTTGCAAGGGCAGGGGTAAATAGTTCAGATTGTTTAAACTTGCCAAAACATTTGCAAGGGCATGTGGTACTCTGCCGAACAAAAGGTGACTAAATGTCACGTTTTGAGAGAGGGGTAGACACGCTCAAGGTCGTAAGACCTTTTGACAATTGAATATGGGCATGTGGTACTCTGCCGAACAAAAGGTGACTAAATGTCACGTTTTGAGAGAGGGGTAGACACGCTCAAGGT
>CADBPN010000058.1 GCA_902796585.1 uncultured bacterium | reverse complement strand
CTATTTTTGTACTTTTGTATAATTTAGATTCTGTCGATATTTAAGACGAATATTTATTATTTCAAATTTCCATTATTGGAATTTTGACGCCCCAAAATGATACTTTGAGGTAATTTGAATTTTTTATTTCCGACCTCATAAAATTGCCAAGATTTACTAGAATTAGGAATCTTGCCAATTAATTTTATTTACCCCATCCGACCAAATGTCCTATAAAAAGGTAGTAAGAACCCACTGGGTGAGACTCCTTGTTTCAAAGGTTTAAAAAATATGCGCTTGGTGGGAGTCGAACCCACGGCAGACGCGGTTTAGGAAACCGCCGCTCTATCCTACTGAGCTACAAACGCATAACTACTAATTTAATTATTGCTCAAACGGCACCGCTCCGTCAACCTGCTCGTATTGCTATCGCAACACGACACCGTTGACTTCGCTCCGTCGGGCTTACGCCCTCCTCGCCTCTCGCTCGCCGCGGGGCACTGAGCTACAAACGCATATCTATTAATTCAATTATCACGCAAATGGCACCGCTCTGTCGAACTCATATAATATGATTATCTTAACATAAAACTACTTTTTATAACAACAGCAAGTTGTTTCATGATCGTTTACAATACCAACGGCTTGAAGATAAGAATAAATAATTACAGTTCCAACATATTTCATTCCTCGTTTTTTTAGGTCTTTAGAAATTTTATCTGATAATGGAGTTGAAACCTCAAATTTATCTGTCGTATTTTTAATAATTTTGCCTTTTGAAAAACCCCAAATGTAATCAGAAAAACTTCCAAATTCTTTTTGGATGTCAATATAGATTTGGGCATTTTTTATTGCAGATTCAATTTTGTTTCGGCTTCTTATTATGCCCTCATTTTTCAAAAGTTGTTCAACTTTTTCTTTGTCATATTTTGAAACTTTTTTTACATCAAAATTATCAAAAGCCTTCCTAAAAGCTTCTCTCTTTTTTAAAACCGTAATCCAAGACAATCCGGCTTGAAAACCTTCTAAAATAAGGAGCTCGAAAAGCTCTTTATCATCATATTTGGGAACTCCCCATTCTTCGTCGTGATACTTCACATAAATAGGATTATTTTCATCAACCCAAAAACATCTTTTCATAGCTTATATATTATCATTTAGATTCCACCATGTCCATGATGTAAAAAAATAAAAAATATGCAAGAATTGGTTAGGTTAATAGTATGTATCAAACAATTTGTGAATATTTGGAATACTTGGAATTGGAAAAAGGATTGGCACAAAATACGATTGATGCCTACAGACGTGATTTGGAAAATTTTGCAGACGAAGCGGAAAAAGAAAATTTGTCTGATGTAGACAGAATTACAATAAATACTTATGTAAGAAAACTTAGAGAGAAAAAATTTGCACCTACAAGCGTAATAAGAAAAGTTGCCTCTTTAAGAGGGTTTTTCAAATGGGCATCATCTGTTGGTATAATATCAAAAAATCCGGCATCAACATTAGAACAGCCAAAGGTTCCGCAAAGACTTCCAAAAGTCATTTCTATAAAAGAAATTGAGGAAATGCTTCATAATAACCTTACAACATTAGAACACGTAATAATGGAACTTTTATATAGCTGCGGTTTGCGTGTTTCTGAACTAGTAAATTTGAAAATAAACGATATTGATTTATCTTCAAAATATGTAAGATGTTTTGGCAAGGGTTCCAAAGAAAGGATAATTCCTATCGGAGAAACTGCGAAACGAGTCGTTTTAGAATATTTACCAAAAAGAGATTTGATTATAAAAAAATATAATTTGAACACTAAAAGACTTTTTATTCTCGATAACGGAAGGCTTATAAACAGACAGGATGTTTATAATTTTATTCATAAACAAGGTAAATTAATACACAAAAACATTTCACCGCACACTTTAAGGCATAGTTTTGCAACTCATTTGCTTGAAAATGGTGCTGATTTAAGAATTGTACAAGAGCTTCTTGGACACAGTGATGTTTCTACAACACAATTGTATACTCATATCAGCAAAAAACGTTTAAAAGAGGTTTATTTTGCTATAAATTCATAAAAACAGAGTATGTACTCTCCTAAATATTTTTGTTTTATACGTAACTTTGGATTTCTTCTAACTTACCGACAATATTTAAAGCAGAAATAGAGCTTAAATTCATAGCATAGGGATTGAGAAAGTTATAAAATATGATATAATAAATATATACGGATATAAAAGGATAGTATGAATGGATTTATCTCAAAACAGCAT
>CADBPN010000057.1 GCA_902796585.1 uncultured bacterium | reverse complement strand
CCGCTTCCTGACAGACCAAAAACAGGATATGATACTTATTCTGCATACTGGCTTCCTGATGCTCAAGTAGCTGTTATGGGAAGAAATGACAGAGCAGGTTATCAGGTTTGGTCTGCTGCTGACGGATATCCGGGAGACGGTTGTTTCAGAGAATTCCATAAAAAAGACGATAAATCAGGTATGCATTATTGGAGAATAACATCACCGACTACAGATTTAGGTGACAAAATGTTATACGATCCGGTTCTTGCAATGAACAAAGTTAACGAAAACTCTGACCACTATACGACTTTAATTTATCATCTATTAAATGATTACAAACTTGCTAACAACAAAGAAGGTTTGGTGATGGTTTCATTTGATACAGAATTATTTGGTCACTGGTGGTTTGAAGGTGTTGAATTTATAAAACAAGTTGTAAAAAAATTCAATAATTACTTACCTGAAGTTGAAAGAATGACAGCCGGTGAATATGTAACCAAGTATCCGCCAAAAGAAGCTATACAGATTCCTGAATCGTCTTGGGGACAAGGAGGACACTTCTATGTATGGCAAAACCATTTAACAGAATGGATGTGGCCGATTATCCACTCTTGCGAAAAACGTATGAGTGCAATTGCAGATAAATACCCGAATATTCCGGAAGATAAATTATTACATAGAGCTTTGAATCAATTAGCAAGAGAAAACTTGTTGCTTCAATCTTCTGACTGGCCGTTCTTAATCACAACATGGCAGGCAAAAGACTACGCAACAGACAGATTTAACGAACATGTTGATAGATTTAGTTTTATCGCAGACATGATTGAAAACGGAACTATTAATGATGCAAAACTTCAAGAAATTGAATCTATTGATAATTGTTTCCCTGTAATTGATTACAGAGTATATCAATCTATTACTGAAGGGGTTATACCTCAACAAGAGAAAAAATTAGCTCCTTTATATACGTAAATATAATAAGAGTTTAAATACAAAAATAACTGCTTGATTTCTTCGAGCAGTTATTTTTATGATAGGTAATCGAAATTAACTCATAAAGATTTTTAATACCTAAATTAGTATTTAATTATAAATCACTAAAGAATCAGTTTATAACATCTCATTATAAAGATAAAAAGAATGGTTCAAATTAATGAACCATTCTTTTTAATCAAGCAGACGATAATCGTTACTAGTATCTATTGCCATTACATCCGAATGCAATTGTAACATGTTCTCTAGGATTTATAGCAGAGATTCTGGAACCTTTTGCGTCGACTAAATATCCGATTTCATCACCTGTAGCTTGTGCTAAACCAATAGTACCTGAAACTGCAGTTCTGGTGAAATCAATAGGAGCTTTAACAGTATCATATATAACATCTCCTACACTTCTTGCAGATGCCATAAATTGACCTTGGAAAGCTTCACCGAGCGCAATACCGGTACCGGAAGCTACATTTTCCAATCCGTTACCTAAGCTAGAAATCATACCACCGGTAGTTCTACCGACAATACCAAGCATTTGACCTGACCAAGTAAGCGGAGCTGTTACAATTCTTGAAATTATATTCGGAGTATTTGATTTACTAATATCGGCATTCAATATTTGTCTCGGTAATGTTGCCTTTTTACCGCAATTTTCTATATCGGTAAATGCAAGTTTTAAAGCACCTTTCTGACATCCTGAAGGTCTTACGACTTCTACAACTTTACCATGGACATTTGATCCGACCGGGAACAATTGACCGTTTATAGTAACATCTTCTAATGTTTTTGCTGCAAATCGTTGTCCAACGTGAGAAGATTTTGCTGAAACTTGGTCTTTAAATTTAAGTTTTAAAGTAGGTATATTTACCATTTCTTCTTCTTGAATAAATGCTTGTTTATCTGTAGGACAAGTTGGGCAATCATTATTTGCAGTTACCGGATTCTTATCCAATCCTGCTGCAACTCTTATATTTTGAAGCATTGCTGCAATATCAGCACGAGTTGCTTCTCCGAACGGATTTATACGATTTGGAGATGGAGAATTTTCTAAAGCACCTTTGTTAAGAGCTTTTGCAATAGGTATTTGTGCCCACTCAGGAACCTGATTTCCGTCTGTGTATTTTGCCAATACAGCTTTTGCATCACATTCAGACATTTCACCACATTGTAAAACTTTAGACATCGCACAAAGTGCTTCAACCCTTGTTACATTATTATTAGGTAAAAATCTTCCGTTCGGATAACCTTTTAACAAATCATTATGAACTGCAACAGTAATTGCTGAACTTGCCCAGTGATTTGTAGGAACATCTGAGAATAATTTTTCAGGTGCAGAAGAATATGAATCTTTGTTAAAACCTTTGACTAACATTGTTGCAAACTCAGCACGAGAAATATTTCTGTAAGGTTTATACATTCTATCCGGATAACCAACAACAACATCATTTATTGCAAGTTTATCAATTTCGCATGCTGCCCAGTGACTACTTGGAACATCAGGGAACATTTGTGACATACCTGCTGCAGCACCTGTATTCATTCCTTGTAAATTACTAAACGGTGATAAATCAAATGGTACTAAAGTTTTCTTAACAGCTTGTATTGAGTTTGCAGTTCCCATTTGAATTGGACAACAGTTACCATCCATTTTAGCTTCATTTCTTACAATAGGTGCGCCCAAATGATTTGTAATATCATTTAAACAAGGAATATGAGATGCCGCACCTGTAATAGAACCGTCAGAAGCTACTGTTGTCCCCATAGTTCCCGGGAATAAACCATTTGCTTGTCTTGTTACAGTAAAACCGTCATTAATGCCGTAGCCTTCTGCCGAATAAATCGAATCTCTGTCTGTTCCTATGAAGTTATTTGTACCGTAAATAGCGTTCGGATAAGAATAAACTTGTCTCATATCGGAACGTTGCACTTCTCTGGAAGTTGGACACAAAGAACATGTAGGAACCGGATTTGCTTCGCAGCTCGGAACTTCATTACAACCGCAAGTAGGTTCCGGAGCAGGTTCTTCACAAGGACACGCACCGCCGGTTACAACAGGTAAATCCGTACATGTAGAACATGGACTTTGTGTAACGGCAGGATAATCTGTGCATGGGCAAGCAGCCATTGAAGTACTAAAAGAACACGTTGCTATTCCAACGGCAAGCGCTGCTGCCATAGTAAGTTTTTTCATTGTCATTTTGACCTCCTTTTTATGATAGGTGGAGTAGTTCTTAAATAAAAAACTACTTTAATTTACTATTTAGCTTATTACCACTAAATTATGGAGTTTTTAATAAATGAATACATTACCGTAACAGACAGTCCGACTGGGCATAATGAATATTTTTATATTTGTAAACTTGTGTAACAATTTATTCAAAAATCCTAAAGTTTTCACAAAATATGTCGATAAATATTTTGTAAGAAAATTAGTTGTTATTGTGAGGTATATTATGGAAAATGAAAATTTTAAAATTGATGAAAGTATTAAAAGAGATTTTAAAGAATGTAAAGAAAAAGTAGAATTTTTAGAAAAAATCTTAACTATGCTGGTTAAAGGTTTTGCATCAGAATACTAAGATTCTTTTCGATGAGATTAATATTATAAATAGGGGTAAACAGAAACCCCTATTTCTTTTTATGATAAAATTTTTATGTTAATTAAGTGAGAAATTATATGCATTCACATGAAATATCTAATGAAAATGAGAAAAAAACATTAATTGTCATTGTTTTGACAGTAATAACAATGATAGCGGAAGTTTTTTACGGATATATTACGCATTCAATGGCCCTGTTAGCTGACGGATATCACATGGGAACTCATGCGATTGCTCTTAGTTTAACATACATAGCGTACATACTTATACGAAAATTTAAAGATTCGGAACTATTTCCTAACGGAACAGACAAAATTGGCGATTTAGCAGCTTTTGTCAGTTCGATTTTTTTGGGATTCACCGGATTATGGATAATTATTGAAGCAGGAAAAAGATTTATTAGTCCTATTACAATTCAATTTAACGATGCAATTATAGTAGCTGTTATAGGATTAATTGTGAACGGAATATGCATATTTGTTATGGAACATTCACATCATCACGAACATGAAGAATTTTCTTGTGACAATAATTTTAAAGCAGCTTACTATCATATCCTTGCAGATGCTATGACATCTATTTTTGCAATTTTTGCTCTATTTGTTGGTAAATATATGAATATAGTTTGCCTTGATGCAATTGCCGGATTTATAGGCGGCATACTGATATTAAAATGGGCATTTGAATTAATTAAAACTACTACAATTTCGTTAATAGATATGAAAAAATAAGAGAGCAACATTTAATATATGTCACTCTCTTATTAAAAGTTTTGTATTTTTGTAATTAGAACATCAAACCTGCTTCTCTTGCAGCATCAGCTAATGCGGCAACTCTACCATGATAAAGGAAACCTCCTCTATCAAATACTACACATTCAATGCCCGCTTTTTTAGCTTTCTGCGCAATAGCTTCACCAACAACTTTTGCAGCTTCTATATTACCGCCATGTGCCAACTTTTCTTTCAAGTCTTTATCTACTGATGAAGCAGATGCAATAGTAACATGCTTTTCATCATCGATAAGTTGTGCATAAATATGTTTAGTACTTCTATAAACTGCTAATCTCGGGAATTCAGATGTTCCTGCAAGCTTAGTTCTTATAGATTGATGTCTTTTTTGTACTTTAGGTTTTCTAATTTCTTGTTTAATCATTGTGGTTTTCCTTTCTTTACCCGAATCTGCTTGATACCACTCAAGGATTCATGCGGGCTTATACATTTTACTTCACGCCTTATCTGCCGGCGCACAGTACATTATTTCTTACCAGCTTTACCGGCTTTACGTCTGATGTATTCACCTTCGTATTTTACACCCTTACCTTTATATACTTCCGGCGGACGTT
>CADBPN010000056.1 GCA_902796585.1 uncultured bacterium | reverse complement strand
AGATTTCAAAAATATATTTACATAATTACGGCTTTAATATACATAACAATAACAATTATCGGGATTATTGCCGGACAACCGATGACCAAAGAAGAATTGCGTTACGATTAAATATTGATTTATGATGTTTAAATATTACATAATTATGTTCAATACATATAGCATGTAGAATATTTTGAATTTATTGCCTACCCACATTCTACGTACAAATTCATATTTGTAAAATTTAGTATCCATGTTTATAGCAAGTTCTTATGTATCCGTCTACCTTTGTACCGTCATCTCTGGTATAACTGCTAACGAGATAGCTGCCGGTGCATCCTGATTGGTTCTCACTTGAATACAATCCCGGCATACGCATTATTCTTCTGCCATATTTTTGAAATTCTTCAAATTCTTTTCTTGATTGTTTTTCTCTTTCATACTGATATTGCAAAAATTGACCATACGTTTCTTCCCGTTCATATAAGCTACCCATATTTTCTAAAAAATGTCCTGCTTTCAGTGCATTTTGGGGTTTAACCGTATAGCATTTTCCTATATGATTTTCAGCATTGATTTTTGTAATAATATCATTTTCGCAGCAATAATTAGTAACTTTATCTGTAATATATTTTATATTTGGATTTAAAAGATTATTAACTCCGTACGGATTAAAAGTTACTGCTTCTACTCCTCTCATTGCGCTGACGATTGCGGCTAAACTTCCGCCTAAAGAATGTCCTGTAACGGATAAGTTGTATCCGTTCTTTTGGCAATATCTGGAAACTTCGTCATACAAACTAATTGCATCTTTATATTGAGTTGGAAGTTTTTTTGTTAACATATTTAAATCATCTTTTAAATCATTTTTATCATCTAACACAGTTCCCCTATATACTATGATAATATTATTTTCTTTTTTAACAACAGTTGCAAAAAATCCGTTATTTCCTGTTTTTGGAAATAATTCAACATACCCGTCAGGTAATTTCCCACCTTTTTTATAACTGTAAATACAAAGTTGTTTTAACTCTTCGTGCTTTTCTATTTCTTGAAATGTTGACATAATATAAATTCTCCTTTATTGATACGATTTAAACATTTTGTTATAATTAAATTATGAAAATAGATAAATTCATTCAGGATATTACCTCCAGATATAGCTATCATTTTGTTGCTTGGATGTTTCCTTTAATTTTATTAATGTCTTTGTTTGTAATTTATCTTTTATGGTTATATTTTGCTAATAAAATAGATGTTGGAACCGGTCAGACAATTGCTTGGTTCGGAATTATTTTTATTCCACCAATTATAATACCTTGTGTTGTTTTAGAATACATTTTAATAGTTTGTATAATCCGGTATTTTGAAACAGTTGACTTTAAATATAGATTTAATAATAATTTTTTTAATAACAATCTGTTTTTACGACTAATATTTATTTTGTTGTTCGTTGCCGGTATTTCATTATATTTATTTTTAGTATGTCTTACTGCACATACAATATTTATTAGCGATAATTACAAACATTTGTTCTTAAGTATAGGTATTCCTGCAATGATTTCTATATTGCCAATTAATCTGTTTTTATACAAATTTTTACATAATAAAGCCCTCCATAAAAGGTAAACATATCCATAAATACTCAAATTATATATAATTTGAGATTCACTACATATTTTGACCTGTCCTACGCAGTTATAATTGGAGATGATATTTACTCCAAACTTTGTCTTGGATTATCGGCGGCTCATTCGTTTTATTTTGCTTCTGCAAAATAGTTACTCATTTCAACGGTTTCGCCGGGACGGCATTCCGCTATCACTGCAGCCTTGCGGAAATCCGCTGTTTTCAGTTGAATATAGTTCATATTATACATATTTTAAAATTTCACCTAAGGATTGTTAAGAAAAATTTACATCTAAACTTAAAGCTTAGTGTATTTAAGCATTTATAATGCTTTTATATCTAAAAGTATTATAAATATTGAATAATAAACAAAAATCCTATAATATACAGTGTAGGTTAGTATGTACAGTCAGAATAATGAAGATAAAGAATTCGATATATTAGAAAACACACAAATAAGTCTACAAAATTTTTTGCTAACTCAACACACTACTTCATATAGATTTATAAATTGTTTGCAACAATAAATTACCGCTTTAATACGGTTAGCGCATGACAAATACAACACAACATAGGGTATTTTAAAGCTCTTTTATTTTAAAACTAAATATCATTCGTTAAAGAGTTAATATCGGTGTCGAGAACTCTCGCTATATCAAGAACTTTCAATATAGTAGGATTGATTTTACCTGTTTCAATCAAACTAACAGAATTTCTTGATATGTTGGTTAACTCAGCAAGTTTTTCCTGTGAAATGTTGCGTCTTAGACGCATGCTTTTAATGTTAATTCCGAGATTTTTTAGTCTTTTAGTTTCCATCATATTTATATTCTCTTTTAGTGCAGCTTAATTTGCTATACCTTATAATTAAATTTTGCTAAGTATATTGTTCAATATAATAAAAACTTTTTATGATTTTACCAATATTACGACCGAATTAGCTTCAATTGCTAATTTTTCGCCAATGGCATCCACGTTTTCTTTTGTTTTTGCTTTAATTGAGATATCTGTGTAATCTATATTTAGCACAGTTGAAAGTCGTTCTTTCATAAGCGGTATGTACTTCATCATTTTAGGTTCTTGCGCAATTATGTTTGTATCAATATTGCTAATATGATATCCATGTTCTAAAAGTTTGGCATAAACCTTTTCTAATAGCATTATACTATCTGCATCCTTGTATGCTGAATCTGTATCCGGAAATAAAGTTCCGATATCGGGCATGGCAAGAGCTCCTAAAAGTGAATCAATAATTGCATGCACGAGTACGTCTGCATCCGAGTGCCCGAGAAGTCCTTTTTCATAAGGAATTTCAATTCCTCCTATTATAAGTTTACGACCAAATTCCAGTCTATGTATATCATATCCGATACCAATTCTAAATGACTGATTTACCATGAATTCTCCTCACATAATAAAATCATTATAATCCAAAAATATTTACGTTTAAGTTTATAAAAAAGAAAGAGCCCTAATCGGGCTCTGGAATTAAGAATAGCTGGAAGTATGAAAAAGATTTAATAATTATATTTAATCTAAATCATACTTTTCATGCTATAGCCGAATTCGGTTATTTTTATTTAAAAATATCAGCTTTTTGTATAATTGCTTGTTTAAATCTACAAAATTAACAGTTAATTTAATATACTTTCAATAAAATCACATGCAGAAAATTCACGTCCTGTAAGGATTTTTATAAGATCATATTCTTCTATTTCAGCTCCATGCCGAAATATGTTTTCTGTTAAATAGTTTGCACTTTTTTTATTTTCTGTAATATTACCTAAGACTTCATGCAAATGATTATATATTTGTGCTTTCATTAATGATGCTCTAAAATAATTTTGATAATATGCAGGATGTGACAAATAGTGAGGTATTGTGGCCCATTCATTATCCTCTTGCTCATCTCTGTTGAAATATTTTTTCTTAATATTTTTCCATAATAACTTAGGATTTTGATTAGGATTTTTATATAATTCTTTTTCAAATTCTATAATTTCCAAACTTCTTGATACAAAATTTGCATCATCTTCTTTTAAGCTTTTTTTGAATTTTTCTGACAAACCTTCGGGTAAAATATCAGTTAATATATTTTCTTTTTTCATAATATCGCCCATCATCATCGCGATAGCTTCCGTAAAAGCTGATGATGCAGGCTGTTTATCAAAATAATTCAAACCGATTGAAATTCCTAAATCATAAACACAATGTCCCAATTCATGATTCAAAGTATCAAGACTAATTACATTATTAGTCAAATTTGCCAAAATTCTTGAATCTTTTCCTGGTTCTATTCCAAAACAAAAACCATGCGTATTTTTATTTTTTCTCGGATATAAATCAAGAGTAAGTTTACCCTCTTTTTCTAAGCTTTCTATATCATATCCCATGCCGGCATAAGTTTTTTTAGAAATTAATTCTATATTATGTTCTGAAAGGATTTTATTAACTTCTTTTTCCGGATTAGAATCCAGTAATATGCCGTAATGATAGTTTTCTAATTTTTCTACGTTAAAAAATTTCTTTAATTCGCTATACTTTTTATTCTGAATTTCTTTTATTTTATCAGATGTTTTTGTATAAACTTCATTAATTAATATTTCCAAAAGAGTTAATTCTACATCATAATCTTCCTTTAGTTTGTACTCAAAATAGTTGTTATATCCTTTATTTTCAGCAAAACCATTTCGCATTTTTATAAATTCTATTAAATCATCTGCAATGAGGTCACCTGCTTTGACTTTGGTTTCGTAAGCTTTTTGTCTTATTTTGGTATCTTTTTCCGTTTGTAAAATTTTAACAAGTTCTGTTTTTGAAATTTCATTTTTATCAATTTTGTATACATACGAATTAATTTTTTTTGCAATCTCGCTTTCTTTATCACGAAGAGCCTTCTTTTCTTCACCGCTATTTAATTCTTCATCAAAAGATTTTAATATATCTTTCAACTGTTTTTGTTCATGTTTGGGTAATGATTCCTTATTTATACCTAAAAAACTTTTATACATTTTTTCATCTTTATAAAAATCAGAATAATTATCCCAAGCCTTCTGACTTTTTTTCATATTATCTTCTGTAGAATTAGTATAAAAATCCCAATCTGCTTTTTGTGCATAAATACCTGCAGGCTCTAATTTTAAAGCTAATTCATTTCTTAATTCTATAAATTTATCAACTTCTCTCATAATATTCTCCCTGTTAATATTTTATCATACTGCAAGGTTTGCGAGAATATTTTTTATATGTTATAATCCTCTCGTGTACCATATAAAAGAGAGGAATTAAATTATGGCAAAATACGTATGTTCTGTATGCGGTTATACAGTTGAAGGTGAAGCACCGGAAACTTGTCCTGTTTGCGGCGCTGTAAGAGAAGTTTTCACAAAAGTTGAAGACGGAAATAAGGCTTATGCAGATGAACACAAAGTTGGTATTGCAAAAGATGTAGCTCCTGAAATATTGGAAGGTTTAAGAGCTAACTTTAACGGTGAGTGTGCCGAAGTCGGTATGTATTTGGCAATGTCAAGGCAAGCTGACAGAGAAGGTTATCCTGAAATCGCTGAAGCGTTCAAAAGATACGCTTTTGAAGAAGCAGACCATGCTTCAAGATTCGCAGAATTATTGGGTGAAGTATTAACAAATTCTACTAAAAAGAATCTTGAAATGAGAGCTGAAGCTGAATTTGGCGCTTGTGACGGTAAACTCAAATTAGCTAAAAAGGCAAAAGAATTAAATCTTGATGCAATTCATGACACAGTACACGAAATGGCAAAAGATGAAGCTCGTCATGGAAAAGGTTTTGATGGCCTACTTGCAAGATACTTCGGCAACTAAGTTCGTTTAATCAAAATAATTTTAAAAGGGTGTGCAATCATGCACACCCTTACTATTTTCATAACAAATTAAACTACTTTATTAATACCTTGATATTTTGTTACAAAAAATTAACAAAAAGGCAATTTTGCCGCCTAAAATAACTTTATTTATATATAAGGTTGTAAGGTATGACAGTAGGTTTAAATTCTCAGCTAGGCATTAATGTCAAAGTAAATAATTATGCATCTTCTAACAATGTTAATTTTAGAGGATACTCTTCTAATAACTTGCAATATGACAAATTTGAATCCTCTCAAAAAAAAGATAACAACAAAATGTCCTGGTTTTTATGCGGTTTAATAACTGCCGGCATGGGAGCATTCGCATATTTTAAACTTAAACACTGTCCGCCTGAAATAAAACAACTTGCAGAACATTTGGAATTAAAAGAATATATAACAATTAATGAAGCCGAACAATTTGCGAAAGATAACTTCGGAATAAAAATTGACACCGGAGGAAATCTTGAACTGGCTAATTTTATAAATAACAGACTTGTTGTATATAACAACAAAATGAAAGGAGCTGTTGTTATACCGAAAAAAGTTAAATTTAAAAATAACATGAAAACTCTTGACGGTTCAGACGCACTTATGGGTTGGAGCAACTGGGGAGAGCTTATTATAAATAAAGATTCTGTTATCAAAGACCTAGAATCCAAAGATGCAGATAAATTTTTATATCTTACAAAAGCTTTTTACCACGAGTTAGGACACGCAAATCATCAAGCGGTTTGTAAGGATTATGAAAAAATGGGAACCTTAAAAGAAATGAAATCAATGTTTATAAAAGATAGGCATTATTATGATGAATTTATGAATGATATTAAAAATAACAAAGTTGTGAAAAAACATTGTTCCGAATATGCACTAACTTCCCCTGCTGAATTTATTGCAGATGTATTTGCAGATAAAATTATGAATAAAAAAATTCCTCCAGAAGTAGAAAGGTTGTATAAAAAATACGGAGGCAGAAATGTTCCGACATAAAAACGAGGCAAAAGATAAATCTTTTGCCTCGTTTAAGAACCTTATAAGTCGTTAATTACTTACCGTTAACAACTTCTTTGAATTTCTTACCAGCAGAGAATACAGGAACTGTCTTTGCAGGAATCTTGATAGCTTTACCAGTTTGTGGATTTCTACCATTTCTAGCAGCTCTCTTACGTGGTTCCCATGTACCAAAACCAACTAAAGTTACTTTTTT
>CADBPN010000055.1 GCA_902796585.1 uncultured bacterium | reverse complement strand
TTAATGCTACCGCTCTAAAAACTACTTCCAGAGATAGAATATTCGCTTGTTAGACCAATCAAGGAAGTACTGCCATGGCAACCAAAGGCCTCTGGTCCGTTAGAGTAAGACTAAAGGATGTTTTAACTTATGCGGAACATCACGACAAACCCGTAGAGCAGAAATTTCTTGATGAGGATTTATTCGCAACATTGAAATATGCTTTAACAGCGATAAAACGGAACAGCATATTTGTCAATATAGTTTTCAAAGATAAGCATTGTTTTGTTATCTTTGGAACGAAAAAATTTTATTGTTCAAAACCTTTTTAAGAATTAAAAATGTGCTTTTTTGTCATTTTTTTGTGCATTTTTGTATAATCATTGATATTTTAACTTATAATTTGATATTATTGACAAAAGGGTATGAGGAGAAAAAATTGGATGAAAAAGTATTCAGAATTTATGAAAATATATATAATCAAGAATTAAACTATAAAAACTCTATTGATTCAAAGTTTACTTCTCGATTTACTATATTAATTTCATTGATTACTGCTGTATCTATTGTTTTTTACACTTTTTTTAGTTAATAAAAGAGAAGAAAAAATGATATTGGCGTTGTTATTCTTTTTTATATATTGCTTTTTTAAATTTATATTATCCATGATTTTTTCTATAAATCATTTTTTAGGTATAAAAATAATTACAGAGTTATGCTAACAGTTGAAATACGAATGTTTCATTTTTATATTCATAGAAACAATTTACTTAATACCCCTGATGAAATAGATTTATACAATTATTTAATTGATTCTTACCAATATTGTTCGTTTACGAACTCTAAAGTGAAATCAACGAGAGAATCTTCTATTATAATTCTTGATCATATAACTATAATAATGTTTTTACTAAGTATATTGTAATATGTGACTATGAGTTATAATGGTTATTCAATAAAATGTTTTTTTTAGAAAGGAGTCTTAGATTATGACGAACTATTATAGTTTTTTCTGCAATGGTGGCGGTGAAGATCATGGTCTGTCTGAAAAGAATAATAAAAAGAATAAAAAATGTCGTTATTGAAATATTTAGTAAGATTTTTATATGCGAAACATTAGAAAAGCAACTTCAAAACATTAGAAATAGTAAGAAACACACGTTTAAATTAATAAAATAAACGTCTTATTAAAAAAACATAAACGTCGCTTTTAAAAGCCATTAATTTCTATATATGTGCTGACGATTTTGCGGCAGAATGGAGAGTAATATGAAAAAGATAATCGCTTATTTAATATGTGTTTGTATTTTGGGCACAACTATGTCATTATCAGTAACATTCTCATATGCGGAAGATGAAACCATTGTAAATAATAACGAAGTGGATTTAGATGAGGAAAGAAATATAAATGATACTAACATTGATGGATTGGTACCGGGTAGAGACTATGTTCCAAATGAAATAATAGTAAAATATGATGCTGACATTAATACTGAATCATTAGAAGAAATAATTGAAATAAATGATTATTCTATTGATCAAGTAGTTGAATCAGATAACGGTATGGTAAATCTTGATGATCTTACAGGTTCAAACCAAATTGAAATTTCCTCGGGCTTATATGTTTTATCATTTGACGAATCAGATTTAGTGTCTAATGTTATTGAAGAAATTAGTAAATTTGAAAGCATTATATATGCTCAACCAAATTATATTTATAAAACTTGCGATGTTGAACCTATCGAGTGTATTGATGAAAGTGAACCAAAAGGTCCATTAAGTCAACAAGCAATGATCAATTCTTTAAATATAGGAGACAATACGAAAACAGGAAATGGCGTCGTTGTTGCTGTTATTGATACAGGAATAGATTTAAGTCATCCTGCATTAGCGGGGAGTCTTTGGTCAAAAAACGGTGTATATGGATATGACACGAACAACAATAATTCACCTATTACAATGGCTCAAGATGATATTTATACAAGTGAACATGGTACTCATGTTGCTGGTATTATCGCTATGCAAAACGTAGGAGAATATCAGTGCAAAGGTATTGCAACAGGTGCTAAAATAATGGATCTTCAGGCAAGCACTTCGGAAAACAATTTTAAAACAAGTTCAATTATTAATGCATTACAAATTGCAGAAGAGAATAATGCTGATATTGTTAATATGTCTTTGGGTGGAAAGGAATATGATCATGCACTTTGTGCAGCTTGTTATAAAGCATCCAGAAGCATGGTTTTAATTGCTGCAGCAGGAAATGATGGATTAAATAAACAAGAAAGCTATCCAGCTGCTTTTCCTTCTGTTATTGGTGTTATGGCCTATGGAGGTTCTCATAAAGTTGATGATTATCCAGAACAAATCCAACAAAATATAATTAGTAATAATTCATTTTTAAACATAAACTATCCTTCATCCGGATTGATGACAATGGCCAAGTTTTCAAATTTCGATTCTAGAGAAAAGTATTATAATATAATTGCTCCCGGGGTAAATATTTGCTCAACAAAAGCAGGGGGTCGAGGTGCAACAAATGGTTATGTTTATTTAAGTGGCACCTCAATGGCATCACCTATTGTAGCCGCAACGGCTGCTTTATATATTGAAAATCATCAAACGGCAACACCGGGACAAATAAGATTTGCTTTAAAAAATACAAATAAATATGCCAAACTGTTTGATTGTGTAAATAAAAACGATGAATTATTATTAGATGATGAAAAACTGTTGCCTCAAATAGATATTAATACAATTTTATCAACACCTTTGAATACAGATGTTGATGGATTATTTCATAGTAACGATACTGAATATACTGGATTAATAGAAATCATCAAATCACAATATCCAACAATTTTTAGTCAGTCATATAATTTAACAAATGAAGATGTTAATTTATTGTCAACATTAAGAATTTCAGGATCTGCATTGATTGACTGCAACATGCTTTCTAATATTCCCAATTTAATGTATTTGGAAGTAAGTGGAAGTGCTCTTAATGGTGAAGTTTTAAACAGGATAATTTGTAATAATTCATTTGACAATCTTGAAACTTTTTTTATTCATGATGCTAAAATACTTGAATGTATGTTTAATAATTCTTTTGCTCCAGATCTAAAATATTTGCAGATTAATTCATGTATGGCTATGAACATGATTAAAGGATTAAACAATTTTGAAAATCTTTACCGAATACAAATATATAATACTGCTTTATCTGATCTGTCAATTTTTTCTAATTTATCACAATTAAAAGTTTTGGTATTATCAGATAATAAAATTGTTGATTTATCGCCGTTATCAAGTTTAAATCACTTAAAGGCATTAAATATTAATAATAATTATGTAGCATCATTCGACCCGATAAATTGTCTTCAAGAATTAGTAGTTATTTCTGCTAGTAACAATTTAGTTAGTAGCTTAAATGGTATATTGAGTTTGCCTGAATTAACTTTTCTTTGGGTAGAGAATAATCCCTTGTATAATTATGATGAAAATATTAACAGTTTTTTAAATAGCAAAGAAATATTAAATAGCAAATTGGTCTCTTTTATTTATAAGCCATATAAGTACGTGTACATTCCAGTTGAAAAAATCGAATGTGCTGATGTATCAGTTAATAGAGGTGATTTGCCTTACAAACCTGAAGTCGCAGTATATCCGTACGATGCAACTTACGCAAATAATATAAATCTAACATGTAATAATAACTATTTTATTTCAGAAACAGCCTCAGGCGTTCTCAAGTACAATGAAAATTATAATTATAATAACAATCAAACATATGAAAGCACAATAACTTGTGAGTGTGATAATGAAGAAGATGTTTTTAATGTTAAATTAATAATGCCTACAATTGAATCTTTGCATATTGAGAATTATTCATTTGGTCAAGAAACTGAAAAAATTATATCAGTTTTAACAACCATTGATACAACGAAAATAAAAGTTGAGTCTAACAATAATTGTATTGAGTATTCAGAAAAAGACTTCATGATTTGTAAAGATTTTGGAAACGAAAGAATAATTAAACTTGCTTTTGATCCAACTTTTAATAACACTTCGATCTCAGTTTCAACAGGAGATGCGCTTGGATATTTTGATCAAAAGCTTTTAAGTAGCAATATAATTATAAATGTTTCAAATGGTATGGTTCAGTCTTTAAACGGCTCAACAGATTTTTTATTGTTGAATAACAATTCCATTCAAGGAATATCTTCAAATGCTATTGGAAGTAACTGCAGTATTTCAACCCTTGTTTTAGATACTAACATAAATATTATGAATGCTTCAGCGTTTAATTCGTGTAATATTGATGAGTTGTATATTACTGGAAACAACTTAAGTATTCAAAATAATATTTTTAATAATTGCAATAATATGAGTGCCTATATTTCTCATGATTATGTAACTTCAAGTCTATCCAATGCAATAATAATTTCTGATTTTCAATATGCTAATAATAAACTAACAGGATATTTTGGTGATGATGAAAACATCATTATTCCAAAATACTTAGGAATAAAAAAAATAGGCACATTGAATTTATCGTCAAGCATTAAAGAAAATATTAAAACAATAGATCTAACGTCAATAAATGAAATTGAAGATCAAGCATTTAATAACTGTATAAATCTCTCAAGTATTGAAAACAGTTCATCAGTTAGTATTGTAGGTGAAAATGCTTTTGAAAACACTAAAATTCAGAGTTTAAATATTTCAGTTGATAGTATTACTAGTGTTGATATTAAAGAAAATGCTTTTTTAGGATGTGCAAATTTAGAATACGTTAATATTAACAATAAAGATTCGCTTTCTTTGAAAAAAAGCTGTTTTAATAATTGTAGCTCTTTAAAACTAATCAATTGGAATACTACAAATAATATATCCCTGTATGAAAGTGCGTTTGAAAACTGTGTGCATTTGGTAAAAATTAATTTTGACAATTTATTTTTGCAAGGTAAAAGTATATTCTCTGGATGCGAAAAATTGACAGGAGATATAGTAATCAAAAACAATTCATCTATTTACGATGAAACATTTTTTAATTGTAAAGAATTAAATTCTATACTTTTTATTAACTGTTTTAATTTGGGGTCAAAAGTTTTTTCAGGAGCAACAGATTTAAACGAATTGGCTTTTATAACAAAATTAGACAACAATAATTATAAGCCTGTTTATGTTAGGCAGGACTCTTTTGATAATTATAATAATGCAGTTATCTATTGCAATGAGAATACACTTTTAATGACAGGGAATAATGATCCTTTAAATTTTTCTTTTTTAAATGAAGACTTTGAAATAGGTCTATATTACTCGAATCCCACGTTAAACTCATATAATGGAGATAGTACTACAGTAATTATTCCTGATGTTTTACATATTTATAGAATAAAAAGCCGTTCTTTTTACAGAAATCAAGTTTTGAAAACATTAACAATTTCTGATTCTGTTGAAATAATAGATGATGAAGCCTTTTATTGGAATACAGAGTTGACAAGTGTATCGGGAGGAAGCCATGTCACTATGATAGGCGATAGTGCATTTTTATACTGTCGTAAATTAAAAGATATTTCAACATTTAGCTCTTTAAGAACAATAGATGAGTATGCTTTCTGCTGGACTGGTATAGAAAGATATAAAATGCCAAATTCGATTTCCCAATGTAAAGAATGTGCGTTTCTTTGTTGTGAACAATTAATTGATATTGAATTATCTGGACTTTTAGTTCAAGTGTCTGATGGTTGCTTCGGCGCATGTAATAATTTAGAACGATGCGTATTAAAGTATCATATAACTCGCATAGGAGAAGAAGCTTTTTTTGATTGTGATAATCTGAAACATCTTTATATACCAAAATCAGTTGAAGCTATCCGGAACAATGCATTTCCATCAAATGTCATTATTTTTTGCGAATCAACTTTTAGCCTTAAGACACAAATAAGTAGAAGATTTGGAAATACTGTAATACCAAATTATGAAGTCGTAGATGGAACACTTCTTGAGTATCAAAGTTTAACGGGTTACGATTACGAAGATATAAATCAAAATAAAGTAATAGAAGTGCCCAATGTGGTTGAAGAAATAAGTGAGTATATGTTTTATAATAATCAAATTGCCACAAAAGTAATTCTTTCTGATTATTTAGATGTTATTCAAAGTAGAGCATTTATGTTTTGTAACCACATAAAAACTATTTTAATGCCTTCAACCATGTCGTATATTGGCTCTAATGCTTTTAATAAAGCAACAATGTTGGAAGAAATAACAATTCCCGAAGGGATCGAAACAATAAAAAGCAATACATTCTTTCAAACAAGAATAAAAGGTTGCAGAATTCCTGATTCTGTAACTGAAATTGAAAGTGGGGCTTTTTGGCATTGTACGCAATTAAAATCCGTTTTTATTCCAGACAGTGTCACAAGCATTGCAAATA
>CADBPN010000054.1 GCA_902796585.1 uncultured bacterium | reverse complement strand
TCTTAAATATCGCTTACATATATATAAAGTATTTATCTTTTAAAAAATTGCCTTTTTTGATGTGTTTTGTTAAGAAATGTAAAGATGGATTTTAAAAATGCCGATTTTCTTAATAAAAAGCAATAGTGAATTTGTTGCGAAATAACTAAATAAACGGCAATAAGTTTAGTTATTCTTAAGTTTAAAAATTTAATTAATATTAGTAAAAATATTTTCTGCGCACTATATGCGGAGAATATTTTTATGTGTATACAAAATGAAAGGAGCAGATATGCAAAGAACAGCATTAATATGCAATAATTTTTCAGGAATAAATCGAACGTCATCGGTTTATTCATCAAGTCTGATTACCGCATCGGACATACAAAATGTTGAACTTTACTCAACACAAGTAAATGCCGGCGTAGGAATCAGGACTACTAAAGGAAACATTTCTGTTTGTGACAGCATTCCGCAGGGAGAGCAAGTCATAAATATTTTTGAAAGTATTCAAAAAGGTGTTTCTTATTTTTTTGTTCATACAGAAAGTTCGACGGAGGGAAAAATATATTTATTTAATCCGTCGTCCGGAACATTGACTCAAAAAGTCGATGGTTTGAGTGTGACGGGAGTGTCAAGTGCAACCGATTTTGCACAGGGTTGGAGTGATTTATGGGTATTTTCCAATTCTGAAGAAATTCTTTCTATAGAGCTTAACCACTATGAAGGAACAGAATTATCAGAAGTAACAATGATGAATTTAACAGATACAGAAGGAAGAAATATCAAAGGACTTGGTATGATATTATTTGCCGGCCGCTTATGGATATTTAACGGTCAAATACTGTGGTACTCCGTTCAAGAAAACATTTACGATTTCTCAACTACAGATTCAGAATACTCGACTTCTGCTGGTTATATTGAGTTTGTAAAAGGTATCACTGCAATACATCCATATTTGGGTACACTGGCGGTGTTTCACAATAATTCCTCGTGTTTAATATCAGTAGATAACGCAACCGGTACTTTTTCTAAAACCTTGGAATCTCCGGGAGGGTGTGCAGGATATAATTCTGTTGTTTTTCATGGTACAGAATTATATTTTTATGATGATATTAAAAAAGGCATTTTTTGCTTTAGACAAATTATCAACGGAGATACAACTTTAGGAGATAATATCGGTATTGATATCCAAGAGGAACTTTTTTCAATACCGGCAGACTTAGTTAATAAAATAAGAATGGTTTCTGTTGTTACTTCAGACAGAAATGAAGTTTGGTTTCAGCTTCCGTCGAATGATGAAGAACATTCAATGATAATGATTTACGATTATTTGAGAAAAAGCTGGGTAAAAAGAAAATCTCAAAAAATTAATTGTTTTGAAGTTATCAACGGTGTTTTGTATTCTGCCGGAAATAAAATTTATGAAGAATATGTTTCAGGAAATTTTGACGGAGAGTTTATAGAATCTTTTTATAAATGCACTCCATTGAATTTAGGCAGAGAAAATTCTTTAAAAACAATATCTTATCCTCCTAAAATTACACTGGATATGTATTACAATAACAGTTTTTATGTAGAATATACAAAAAATTACGATACAACTACTTCTAAAACAAGATATGTGAAGTTGAAATCTATGCAGAATTTTTTATATTTCGATATAGGGCATTGGGATACAACCTATTACCCTATAAAGGATATAAATTCGGTAAAACGGCTTCCTGTTTCATTTTTTAAAACTCTTCAAATAACGTTCTCGACAAAAAATATCGGGGACGATTTTTGTATCAAAAATATAGAGTTAGAAAAAATTAAAGTGAAGTCATTATAGGTACTAATTAAATAAAACGAAAGGAAAAAATTATGGGAAAACAATCACAAAAAACAACACAAAGTACTGTATACGGAAATACCACCACAACAAATCCGTATGCAAAAGCAACAACAAATAATGGTGGTACGGTTACGAATTTTCAACCGGGAACAGCATTAGAAACTATTTATAACCAAGTTAACAACAATATTAATTCTTTGTTGGAAGACTATTTAAATCCGTCTTTGAACTCAGTGGTTAATCAAGCAAAAATGAAATCTTATTCAAATGCTTTGGATACGATGACAAAACAAAATCTTGAAAATGGCATTATAAACCAGCTTTCTAACAGAAATATGATTCGTTCTTCTCAAGCAGGGAATTTGTACAATGCACTTGCAAAGCAAAATGCACAGTCTTTAGAAGACTATGTTTCTGATTTACTTACTAATTCTCAAAGTAATACAGCAAATCTTATTAACAATTTGATGAATTTGTATTTACAAGGAGCAAATGTAATAAACGGGACCCAGTCAACTTCACTTCAGACAAGTTTAGGAAATGCAACAAGACAGAATGCCGTAAATAGCGACGATACCGCTAATATTGCCGCTTTAGCGCTTCAAATCGCAAGTGCATTAAAGAGGTGATTTATATGGAAAAAGAAACTTTATATAAATACGCACCGCTATTTCTCGTAGGGATAGCGCTTGTTTTTCAATATAACTTGTTTGTAACACCGGCAAAATTAGAGCAAACCCACAGAGAAATTTTGGCTGAAATTGCCCAACTTTATATAACAAAGGGTGAATTTGGAAATGTAAAAGAGCAAATTGCCGACATAAATAAAAAAGTAGATAAAATATATGACAAATTAATGAATGAAAGGAGTTCAGATGGCTTTAACCAGAATTGAATACGGAGCGCTTGCCTCCTCACAAGTAATGAATAATAATTTTGAGTATTTGGATAACAGGATATCTTCGGTATCGGAAGTTGTCGGATCAAATAACTCTGCTGTTTATTCAAGTATAGCAAGCTTAAATAACTTATTAACAACTTCTGTTGATAAATTAAGACCAATCGGTCAACCTATAATAAGGCTCGATGATACTATTTTGGAAGATGAAATTCGTTTAGAAGGAGCAGAAGTTTCACGAACGACTTATGCAGAACTTTTTGAAAAGTATGGAATTCTGTACGGTTCCGGAGACGGAACTACAACATTTAATCTTCCTGATTTTAGAGGAAGAGTATTATGGGGTGCGGATGACTTTGGTTATATATCGGCAGGCTTACCTAATATAACAGGTACAATTACCGGGGATGCCGGTAATTCTGCAAATAATATAAGCGGTGCATTTTATAATGATTGGGTAAATGCAGGAGGTTACGAAGGGTATGGCGGCGGAAAACCTGTAATTCGCTTCAATGCTTCACGCTCGTCATCGATATACGGTAATTCATCAACGGTACAGCCGCCTGCCGTTAAAGTAAGAGTAGTTACAAGGTATAAATAGGAGAAAAATTATGAATATAATATATTTTTATGACAAAAATACAAAAGAATATTTAGGCTCAAGAATTGCAGACCCCGATCCGGAAGAAACAAAAATTCAAGGAAAATTTGTTCCGCTTATTCCTTCTAATGCGGTGTTAATACCACCTCCTGAGTATGGAGAGAACGAAATTCCTGTTTTGAACGGTGAACATTGGGAAATCGTTGAAGACTTTAGAGGAAAATTTTTAAAGGTTGACGAGAACCTAAATGTAAGTGAAATAGATTCTTTAGGTAAACAAGACGGTTTCTTTATTGTCGAAAGAGAAACCGGACTTAATATTAGAAATTTTCCATCTCATTATAAGATAGTGGAAAATTCGATAGTCAAAAAAACTCCCGAGGAAATTTCAGAAGAGAAAAAGCAAATAAGAAAAGCGAAATTTATTAACGAATTCTTTGAAACTTCACTCGGCTGGGTTAGAAGAAAAGTAACTATGAAGGATGGTTCTAAGAAAGATTTCTTATCGGATTTGCTTCCTGCAATAAAAGCAGGCATGGAAATGGGACAAACACCTGAAATAATTTTCTATAATGAACCGGATTTTAATGTAGATTATGCCGATTTGACTGACTTTCAAGAATTAAAGACCGTAAATGCGATATTTATTCAAGAATGTTTGGCTCAGTTGGCAGAAGATTTTGGAATATAGGAGGTGAATTATGGCATTTATAGTAGATGAAAACGGAGACATATCACTGGTTCAAGGTGATAGCGGTCTTCTTACAATAACGGGAATTGATACCGATAAAAATTATACGGTATATTTTGCGATACAGGACAAAAACCGAAAACCTATAGGAAATGAAATTGCAGTAAATACAAACAATCAAAGCAGTGTTGTATTCCAATTAACAGGTGACTTTACGGATTTAATGTCAGTTGGCAAGCAAGAACCGTTTGCTCTTTATTACTATGGTGTAAAGGTTTGTGATTCTAGCAGTCAGACGGAAAATACTCTTATTCTGGGTGACGGAGAAATCGGAAGCCTAAATACTATAACTGTATATCCTAAAAAAGTGGAGGGTATTTAATTATGCCGGAAGTTAATAAAATGAATAATTTAAATACAGTTTCTGCTAAAAATTATAACAATAATCAAAACGCAGTAATCGTCTCTCCCGATAAATTGTTTAATGCAGTTTCTTCGCAGCCAAATTCTGAAAATGTTATAGATATAGGAAATCTCTTTAATGCGGGATACGGTATAAATATAATTAACAGAACGATATCCGCGGATACTGCAGTAATGGCATTAAAATCGGATTTGACGGGAAAAGCTGATAAATCGGTTACTCTTTCCGGATATGGCATTCTGGACGGTATTACCTATGAAATTATAGAAGATGATGAGGAAGAAGAGGAGGTGGTGGAATAGATGATAACTTGGTTTATCAATAAAGATATCGGAATCTTCTTTGATGATGTTCCGCAAGTTGGTGTCAGGTATTATCTCCCTTCTATGTCTAAAGAAGAAAAAAAATCAATTCAAAAATATCCTTTTATATGTAAAAAAGACTTATCGGTTTGTTTGGCAGACTATAGAAAAAATAAGTCTTATAATTTTACGATACCAAAAGGATACTGCTATGACGGGGCTTCAATACCCCGTCTTTTTTGGAGAATAGTGGGTTCAAATACCGATAACAGATTTCTGATACCGGCTCTAATACATGATGTATTATGTGAACACCATAACTACGTAAATAATGACAGAAAATTTTCTACGAATGTTTTTAATGCACTTCTAGAGGCAAATGGAATTAATGCGCTTCAGCGTTTCTTTATGAAAAACTCTGTAGGTTTTTTTCAAACATTAGTGTGTAAATGGTAGAAAAATAATGGGTGCGTTTTATATAAAAACCACCCATTATTTTTAATATTTCTTAATAAAAAGGGTGTTGTTAAGAAATGTAAAGATGAATTTTTGAGTTTGACAATGTGGCTTAAAGTAAATGATAATGCCTAACTGGACGGGACGAGCCGAGTGGAATTTTTAAAATTCCGAAGCAATTTTTTCTTCTTGAAATACTTTATATATACACAAGAGTTACAAAGTATAAAAAGTAAAGGAGAAAAATTATGAGAATTAGAAATTTATTAATGTCAGCTGTAGGTGCCGGTGTCGGTGCAATGCTCGGATTAGCAATTTGTGAAAAACATACACTAGAACACTCGATAATATTAGAGCAGAACAATGACAGCTCCGAAATATACGAACAATTAAATGCTTTAAAACCTACTGCAAGAGTGCAAACAAACCCGCTGGAGAAACATGGCGGTTCATATTACGTGTAATAATTGTAATGTGTGAAAAACAGCGCATGAAATTAGTAAAAATTTAATTTTCAAGTGCGGTGGAAATTATTTTTCTACCGCACTTTATTGCTATATTATTTTAAGCACCAATCAATGACATTAATAATTTTTATTCCGTTATCATCAAAATCTGTGAAAACTCTATCTCTTGTTAAGATTAATTTTTCATAATTATCTTTAACATGAAAATCATAGAGGACTCTTTGGCACATTATCTTTTAAGAAAGGTTTAATAAACATGTTAAAATATGGTACAAGAGCAGAATTAAAAAAATCTGTTGTGCCATTGGCGGTGGGATTTGGTGTAATAGGAACTATTACTAGCGTAATAATGGCCCCATTTACTTCAATTACATCTATAAAAGGTCAAGAATATTGATGTAAGTCGGGTGCGTCATTTTGACGCACCTTTTAAATATTATTGGCTTGTTAAACAAAACAAACCCTCTCCAAGAATTTCTAAAATTCTAACGAATTTTGAAATTCT